>DATCVD010000873.1:0-27659 GCA_036567125.1 Pyrinomonadaceae bacterium
GCCGCGCTGCCGCCCGTGCTGAGCGCCGACGTGCGCGAGGAAGCCGAGCAGGAGATCGCGCTGGCGATCAGCGAAGGCCGGATCACGGTCGGCCAACTGCGCGACCCGGCCGCGCTGCGCGAATGCCTGCGCGGGGCGTCGCGCCTCTGCGTCGGCCGCTACCGGAAGGGCAGGCACGTTTCCCTCGATCAACCCGTCGCGGACGGGCTGAGCTTGATCGACGTGCTCGCGGGATGAGCGAGCCGCACTTGAAAGGTCGCAAGGAGGTTGAGACGTGAGCCTGAGCAGCATGAGCGACGAGCAGCTTGATCGGAAGATCGAGGCCGTCGCGGGCGACGTGGCCGACTACAGAAAAGACTTCGAGCGGGCGCAGTCGCTGTACCGCGACGAGCCGACGCGGGCGCACCACGACAACTTGCAGGAGGCCAAGCGGTTTTTGAAGTGGGCCGAGGGCCAGCTTCGGAAGTTCCGCGCCGAGCGCGACGGCAGGAGGGGCGACTAGTGGCCGAACACAACCACGTCTGCGCCGTCTGCCTCAATCAGTTCTCCCACGCGGACGAAGATTGCGAGGCGTTCTTCATCGGGCTGTGCGCCGAGTGCGAGCAGCCCGGCGTCGAACCCGACGCCCCGCCGCCGGAGCGCGAGCCGGAAGAAGAAGGCGAAGGCTGGAATTAGGACTCCGAGCAAGCGCAATGCTGGTGGCCGAACAGAGGATCGCGCTCGACTCAGAGCAATGAGCCGCGATGCCGATAGCAAGACCTAAAGAAGATGTTGACGCGGCCTGCGCGCTTTACGCGGCGGGCCTGTCAATGCGCGAGATTGAATCATCGTGCCGCATAGACCGGGGCACGGTTTACAAGGGGCTGAGGGCTAGGGGCGTTGAACTCCGCACGCGCGCGCGCGGCTTTCGGGTTCACGATTGCGACGATCAAGCCTTTGAGTCGGATTCCGAAGCCCGCGACTACTGGATCGGGATGATGATGGCCGACGGCAGCGTTTACATGAACCGAAACAGCTACGCCGTCGAACTCGGCTTGAACGAAGCGGACGCGGAACACCTTTATAAATTCAAGTCGTTTCTGAAAGCCGCCAACCCGGTAAGGCGCGGCGGCACGAAACATCTATTCAGGCGGGCGCGGATCGTCGTTTACTCCAAAGGGCTGTTTGATTCGCTCGCAAGGTTCGGCGTCACGCCCCGAAAGTCTCTGACCGCGAAGGTGAAGGGGCTAGAGAACAGCCGCCACTTTTGGCGCGGCGTCGTTGACGGCGACGGCTGCATTTACGTTACTAAACAGTACGGCCTGCCGACCGTTAGCCTTGTCGGTAGCCGCCACCTGTTAGAACAGTTTCTCAGTTTCGTGCGGCAGTTCGCACCCTCTTGCCGGGTGAGCGTTAGACCTAAAGGGCGGGTTTACTCCGTGCAGATCGGCGGGCGTTACGGCTTGGCTGTGATTCAAACTCTGTACTCTGATTGCGTCGTGTCGTTGTCGAGAAAGCAAGTTACGGCGGATAAGATTCTCTCCGCGTTTGAGGGCCGCGCGTGGCGGGTGACGGGCGCGGGCCTGTAACGTCAACCCGCCCGCACAAGATCGCGCGGCTGTATGGACGGAGGCGCGTTGACGATTCGCGGCGAACTGTCTTCGACGGGTGCGACAGGCAGGTTTATCTTATTAACTGCCTTGCACGCGCTCCGACGGGTACACTTGATCTCAAGGTAGCCGGCTGTTTCCGCCTTCACCTTAAACAGTAAATGATTACAGACCTTGCAGCGGACTTCAATCATTTTAACAACCTCTTATGTCAGCTATAACGGCCCTGCTCCCCCTGCCGGGTCGCAAGGATCGAGCGGACTGACTGACGCACGACCTCCTCGCGCGCCGAGACGGTCTGGAGCGTCCCGCGCGCGTCGGCGCGGATGGGTAGCGACAGCACTGAGCCGTGAATGCTCATCTCAGACCGAAGCGTCGCCGCGGGCCATGACGACAATCCCGTAGATCAAGCCCCCGATAATCACGAGGAGGAAAAGCACCGTCATAACCAACGGCGCGATCATGTTCTTCTTCATTGGGCTAACCCGAACGTGATCAGCAGCGCGCGGATCGCGTTAGTAAGCTCGATGCACGTCGCCGAGTTGATTGCCGGGCCGGGGAGCGCCTGCCGGGCGGCCGGGCCAGCGCCGAGGAAGCCGACCTTGTCGCCCTGACCGTGGACGGAGACTGCGCCGCCCGACATCAGCCGAATGTCCGGGGCGTCGGCGTCTATCGCCTGACCGGCCTGCACGTCCGCGCGCTGCTCGCCCCTGACGAGGACTTGCGTCTGACTCAGTATCTGGATCAGCAGGTCGCAGAGCAGGCGGTAAGGCGTGTCAACCTTCAGGCCGCGCGAGCCGTCCGCGAACTCGGCCGGCGGGCGAAAGTTCTCGTTGTAGCGGCTCAAATAAAACAGCGAGTGACCTTCGTTGAGCCTGCTGAAAAGGATCACCTCCGAGCCGATGGCCGGGAGGTTCACAGGCCCGTAGCCGTCAGGCCCGACCCACGGCATGAGGGCATCGACCCACTCGTCGTGGATTAGGTTTTCGTCAATCGCGGGGATGACGACTTTGATCGCGTGCGTAGCGTCATCGACTTCCGCGACGATGCCTTCGACCGCGCTGAACCAGTCGGCGCGGTTCTCGTGCTCTTTACTCCGGCTGTTGACGAAGCTGCGATATGGTCTGCCCATCACTTTATGTCCGCGTACAGATCGAGGTTGCCCGACAGTTCGCCGGCCGCGAAGCGGTAGCCGGCGCGGTCTATCAGGTACTTACCCGTAAAGAGCTTTCCGAGCCGCGCGAGCGCCACCGTCTCCCGCACGTCGGGGAACTTCCCCCGGAAGGTCGGGAGGATGGTGACGTGACAGTCGAAGGCGTGTTCGCGCTGCAAAGCCTTGCGCGCCTCGGCCCGGCGGTCGGCCGTCTGCTTCGACCTGACGCGCAGGTCGCGCTTGACGATCAGGACTTCCGTTCCGCGCTGGTGTTGGCCGGACTGTCCTTTGAGTCGGCGGCCTGTCTGATTGCGGGCGCGCGTCTCGACGCGGGAGGGTCGCCCCTCCTGATTTTCGGGAACGCTGAAAACCAGATCGAACTCGTCCAGCAAAACGAAATCGTCCTGATAGGTGAGCGTGAGTACAGGCGAGGCGGCCGTCTTCGCCGCCTCCTTCGCGTAAAGGGTCGTGCCGCGCACGAACAGCACGAAGCCGCTCTCCTCCGCCAGTCCGAGCGCGTAAGCCCAATCGGTGTCGCCCTCCTGCTTCGCTGACTTCAAGTTGTCGAGCTTGACGGCCGGGTCAGGGCCTTCAAATTGGAGACCGTTGCGCCGCGCGAGCTTGGCGATGATTTGCAGCGCTGTGCCCTTGTGGTATTCGGTCTTCTGCACCTTCCGCATCTTGAAGCCCGCGTCGTAAGCCCGCAGCGTCGTCAGGCCGCCGCCCCACTCCACCCGTCCGATTACGCCCGTGAAGACGGGCGCTCCGAGCGACGCCCCGAAACCGATCCGCACCTTCACGGGTAGCTCCGCGATGCCGCCGCCCGCCGCAGTCCAACCGTCAAGCCGTTTGAAGTCTGGATCGACTATCCGCCACTCGGCCTGCGACGCCTGATTAGTCGTCAACTCGATATTCAGGCTGTCGAACAGTTGGGAGTGCTCCCACGAGTCGAACACCTCGCTACCGATCTCGACTATGGCGTGCGGGTCGTGCGGCGTCATGCCCTCTCAAAGCCTCCCTCAAGCGGCCTGTTCGGGATGAGCAGCACCGTACCCGGCTCGACGGTGCGAGGGTCTGTCACAGAGTTGCGTTCGGCTATCAGTCGCCACATTCGCCAGTCTTCGAAGTAGCGGTGCGCGAGACCCGAAAGCGTCTCGCCCTCGACGAAGACGTGTTCCGCGAGGAAGGTGTCCGACAGGGGCACGCTCTGGCCGAACCGCTCGTATGGCGAAACACTTCTCACGGTTGAGGCCCTTTCCCCGAAGTAATAACCTGACCCGTCAGCGGCGTGCTCTGCTGCGCCGGTTGCTGCGGACTCGACACCGGCGCGATCTCGTCTTGCAGTTCGAGCAGCGTCAGGGATAACTCGGCGCGGAGCGGGTTGCCCTCGCGCGTGAAATAGGTTTCCCTGATGTTCACCTCGGTCAACACACCCCTGAACGAAGCATCTCCCCAGCGCGCAAGCAGGGCGGGGGGCGCTCCTTTACCTTTCGCCCTCTCCTGTAGCGCGAGCAGTTGCACAAGCTCGGCGTTCAGGGAGTCGCGCCCGCGCGTGTTGTCGAGCCACAGCGACGGGAAGCGCAACTGCTGCGGCTCGCGGTTGGCGTAGAGGAGCGGCTGCAAGCCATGCGTGACGTTCTGCGGCCTCCAATTCGCTCTCCCCGATAGCTCGATGTTTTCCGGGAAGAGGTTGAACAGGAACGAGTCGCCGGCTTCGAGGTTGACGAGCACGAGCGCGACCGGCGCACTCGCGGCAGCGCCGCCGCTTACGTTGTTAGCAGGTGACGACATCAGGCGCGCTCCTCCTCAATCGCCATGCGGTGCTTGATGCCGCGCTCGATGCGGTCGCGGCTCGTCCGCATTGCGATCAGGCGCTCCAACTCGGCCCGCAGCCGGGCGCGCTCCTCTGCCTGTCGGGCTTCGAGACTCCGGATCGCTGCGTCTATGTCGGCCGAGTTGTTGACGGTCAACTCGTAGCGGGGCGAGTACTGGATGCCGCCGAAGCCAGCCCCAGAGCCTTCGGCCCACAAGTCAGGTGCAGCAGGCGGCGCGGCGGCGCGCGCGGGCAGGCGTGGCAGCGCCGGCGCTGCCGGATCAGTTTTCGGTAGGGTCTGAGGACGGACGCGCTGGCCGTCCGCGCGCGTGCTGTTTATCGCCCGCGCCGCGTCTAGCCAGTCGCCGGGTTTGCGCCGTGAGAGCTTCGCCGGGGTGATGACATTGCCCCGGTGCGCGCTCACCAGTCCGTCGCGCTCGACAACACTACCGATGGCACTCTTGGGCAGGCTGAAATTGAACGACGTGGCCGGGCCGGGCTGAGCCGCCTGACCCATGACTTGCCCCGTGATGGTGAGTGCGGGCGGTTGCCAGTTCGACACGCGGGACGCAAAGCTGTTAGCACCCGACGCCGCGCGCGCGAGTGCGCCCCTTAATTGATCGGCGGGCGTGATCAAGTTGTCGAGCGCGCCGACGGTGCGCGGCGTCTCCGACGCGAGCGACGAGAGCGCGGCCGTCGCCTGCGTCGCCGCGAGCGACTGTTGCGTCTGCGCGGTGCCGCCGGCCAACGAAGGGAGCGGGTTCAGGATGTAGTTATTCAGCGCGCCGAGCGACCCGTTGAACTGAGACGCCCCTTGCACAAGCCTTTGCGCTTCGTCTCCTAGTTGTGACGCGGCGGCCCTGAATGATTCGGGGAAGGCGGTTTGCGCGACACTCACCGCGCGCTCTGACGCCGCTCGCGGCATCTGCCCCGCATCCGCGCGCTGCCGAGTCTGCCGCACGTAAGCGGCCATAACTTCGGGCATCTCTAGCGCGGGCATCTGCCGCCGAAACTCTCCGATCACCTGTTGCTCGCGGTTAGGGACGGGCATACTCACGCCGGGATAGCCCGGCCCGCCGTACACCTTCGGCTCTAGGTTAATCAGTAGCGCGGTCGGGCCTTGCGGCATCACCTGTCGGATGAATTGATCAACCGTCTCGCGCGGCAGCACGCCGCCGCGCTGCGCGCGTTCGGCCTTCAACCTTTCGTAAGTCGCGCCCGCCTCGCCGCGCGCCCGCTCGCGCTCCGCGACGTTGGTTTGATAGTTGGAATGAATCGCGTATGTCGAACCGGCCGCGACGGTGGCGATTGCGGCGGGCAGACCGCCGCGACTGGCGAGTTTGGCGATGCCGGACAGGCCGAGTGCCCGTGCCCCTTTAAAGCCGAGATAGCCGCCTATTATCTCAGTCAAGCCGAGCAGCCCGTCGCCGCCGCCTAACGTCTCAGTCAAACCAAGCAGCCTGTCACCGCCGCCTTTCCTCCCCCGCTTTCTACCCCCGCCGCGCCCGCCGCCGCCGTCGCCGCCGAGCGCGTCGCGCAGCAGCCCCACGCCGCTGGCCGCTTCCGTCGAAGCTTGACCGAGAGACGTAACGCCTGTTAGCGCGGCGGCCATGTCTGGATGCTCTGCCATCCAGCCGGCCACACTCCCCGCCGCGCCGCCCGCCTTGTTGACGATCTCCATCGCCTGACGCGCCTGCGCGTCCTGCCACTTGGCCTGTAAATCTACGAAGTTGGCGAGCGGGTTCTGCGCGTCGAATAGTTTCGCGTTGATCTCGTTGACGCCGAGCGCGCGCTGATAATTCTTCGCCTCTTTGTCAAGTGAGGCTTGGAAGTTGACCATCTGCGCGATGAGGTTTTGTGACGTGCGGTTGGCGACGAGTGAGCCGACCTGCTCGTTGACTTTCTTAAAGTCCTTCGTATCAACTCCGCGCTTTTTGAGGACTTCGTTTAATTGATCTGCGAAGGCTATCGGATCGCTTTGTAGCGTCTGCGCTATCGGGATCGCGCCCGGCTGCATACGCTTCATAATCCCGGCCTTAGTAAACTCCACTTTGGACTTGTCGAGTAATCCGAGCTTGTCCCAATTCTGCAACTTGTAGCCGGGCATCTGCCCCAGCACTAAATTTTGATTAAGCGAAGTGAGCGAAGTCCCTAGACGCGCGCCCCCGATCTGCTGGACGAGCGGGAGCATCTTCGCCATGCCTTCGGGCGTGAGGCCCATCGCCGCGTTGCCGCCGTACTTGGCGAAGGCGCGGAACTCCGAAGGGTTGATGTCGCCGCCCGTCGCGGCCATCGCCTTTGCGACCTGGTTGAAATAACTCTCCATGCGGGCGCGGTCTTGATCGGTGAACGCGCCGCCCGGCCCGGTCGGGCGATCTACGCCTAACAACTCCAAACTCTTAAAGGTGTTACTTATCTGCCTGTTTATGTCGGCGGGAGAGTAAGTGTCTCCGTACAGGGTTTGCATGTTGGCCCTGTAGCGTAGAGAGATCGGGAGGAACTTCGCCGCTTCGTTCACGTCTCCGAACGTGCTAGAGAGCGCGTTAAGGGTTTCGATGCCTTCGGCCCGCGTCACGCCGCGAACCTTCGTTAAAGTCTCATTCACAGCCGCGAGGCCGCGCGCCGTATCATCTTCGGAGTAGCCCGCCACTTGAAAGCGGGCCTCCGATCTCATCTGCTGCATGGCGGGCCGCGCGAAGCCGGCGACGGTGTCGTATGCGCCCCTGAACGCCTGACCCGCCTGCGCCGCGCTCGTCATGCGGTTGCCGACGTTGCCGACTCTATCCAGCACGCCGGGCCGCTGCGCCCGCGTGGCGCGTCGCCGCTCCGCGTCGCGCTGTAGCCTCACCTGCTCGCGCGTGAGCCGCACGTCCGCGAGGGCGGCCGTCTGCCGCGTGCGCGCTTCGATCTGCGCGAGCCGCGCGCCGTCCTGTTTTAGCTTCAACTGCTCGCGGAGCAGTCGGGTCTGCTCGCGCTCCGCTCGCGTGCGGTCGCGGTCGGTCAAGGGGCGCGGCGGTCGCTGCGCGGGTTGTAAGGGCTGCGGAGTGATGCCGGGCTGCGGAGTGACGCCGGGCCGGGCCGTCGCGACGCCGCGTTTGATCGCGGCGTTCAGACGCGACACGTCGCGCGCTAGTGCGCGAACGTCGTTGCCGGTTGATTTAAGTTGCGCTTGATAGCGTGATAGCGGCGCGGCGGCGAGCGGGCGGCTGACCTCTTTACGGAGTCGGGCGTGAGCCTTGAGCGCGGAGTTTGATTGAGACTCGAAACGGCGAAGGGCGGAGATAGACTTTCCGAGCCTGCCGCTCAGTTGGTCATTCAATCTCAGTAATACTTGGAGGGTGTAACTGGCCCCGCGCTTCGCCATAACAGAGAAAGCCCACTAACGCCTGACAGGGTTAATGGGCCTCTCACATGGGCCTCTAAATTTTATGCGCGGGCCTCGGCGGGCCTCTCAGCAGCGGGAGGGATTATAGAGCACAATCGAATCAGAGCCAACCTAAATACCTCAAGGCGAAGTAACCGACGACGGCCAACAACAGCAACCCGCCCATAATCTGCTTGCGCGTCGATTCAACAGGCCGACCGCATCGCGGGCAGGCTTTAGCTTGATCGGAGACTTCCGCGCCGCACTCTTTACAGGCTATCAGGGCCATGCGGCCGAAGATATCAGAGGGCCGGCCGATTTGTAAGGGGGAAACCGCCGGGCCGCCGGCCCGACCCTTGTGATCAAGGATACGCGGCCGGATAATGGCGGGCGGCTGGCCTTCGAGGCCGCGGCGCTCACGCTCAGCCCTCGCGCGCTCCGGCCGCTCGTTGAATTTCCGGCTGCCTTTTATCCTCTTTTTGTACATGGGGATAACCTTACACGGCCGGTATAATATATAGTTAAGCGCTACGTAACTTGCTACCCGCTCGTCAAAAAGCTTATGGCCGAGAATCTAGAACATATAAAGCTTGAATTAGAAAAAGCACGTATTGAAGGCGAGCTAAGCTTAAAGAAAGCAGAGCTTGAGTTGAAACTTGTAGAAATGGAATTCCGGTTAAGGGGCGAACAGAAAAAGTCTTTCGCCTCTTCTCCTCTGAATATAGCAATAATAAGTGGATTGATTGGATTACTAAGCATTATCGTAACTAATTATTTGCAAGATACCGCAAACTTACGAGTGGAACGCGAAAAAGCCGAATCAGCTTTAATTCTAAAGGCAATTGAAACTGGAAATCAGGAGCAGGCGGCGAAAAACCTTCACTTTTTACTGAAAATTGGGTTAATTCAGGATAAGACAGGAAGAATCGCATCTTTACAAGATAATCCTGCTAATGCCCCTGTATTACCGGGAAGAGTATTTGACCCACAAAAAGATTGCGGGTTATGGCAATCTGTGACCTCTCAGAAGCGTTACACATTTGTCTGCCAAAATGAAAGTCGGTTTGATGTATTTGAAAATGTTCCCGAACAAGGATTAGTAAAGGTTGGTATTGGCAGTTTTGATAAAGATAATGTAGAGGCTGTAATAATTGTGCATAATAAAGGGAGAAAGGCTACATTGAGCCTCAAATTATCCAGGGATGGGAAGCAACTTGAAGGCAAGTTCAGCGGTGAAGACCCAAGAGAGTTCGGACAAGTAGTCTTCCGCAAGATTGAATGAGGCAAATGAAGGCCGCGCCTAACAACTCATTCAACCGGAGTGCGACCAGCGGCGTTAGGTTGTGGAGGTGAGTATGAAAATTCCAAGCAGTAGGAATCCGAGAGTTTCCTCCAGTGTTAATCCATTCGTGAGCAGTAGCTTGAATCCGCGTGTTTCGAGCAGCCTTAATCCACGCGTATCCTCAAGCAAGAATCCGAGAGTTTCATCGAGCTTGAATCCTCGTGTGTCTTCAAGCATAAATCCTAGAGTCAGCAGCTCTTTAAACTACAGAGTAAGTTCCAGCATTAACCCGAACGTTAGCTCTAGCGTCAATCCTAGAGTAAGTTCCCGGCTAAATCCAAATGCCTCCTCGAATATTCCGGGGCTATACCTTTTCGATCTGAATCTTGAGCCATATGGCTTCACCGTCCCTGCTTCCGATAGAGTGTGGCTAATCTTCGATTCGGCTTGCTCCTTCATGGGAGTCGCCATCAAAGTCAGGGAAGATTTTTACAATATCCACGATCTGGATAATGAGTGGATTGGTTACCTTATTCATGCGAGAGATAATTCTTATCTACGCTTTACTACCGATGGTGAATGGGTAGGCTTCACAACCTAACAACGGCATGCACCTGACCCGCATCAGCGCAGCTCTCATCGTTAACTTGCTCGTGGCGGCGTCTCGGCGCGGCGGGTGATGCCGGGCGTTAGATTGCTCGTCTCATATGGCAGAACTGATTAACTGCATTGAATGCAATCACCGGCTTAGCTCTGAGGCGCAAGCCTGCCCTAATTGTAGGGCGACTCATTTTAAAGGCCGTATTTGTAAAGTATGCGGCAAGCTAGGGAAACACTCTAAGGGAGTCGAAAAGGAGTCATTTTGGATTCATCAAGCGTGTTATGAAGAAATTAAACGTGAATATCAATCCGTAAAATATACTTGCCCCATATGCCACTATTCAGAAGCTTATATTTACTTGGATATCAATGGCATTGAGGAACCAAATTTATACTACCCATATAGTTGTAATCAATGTGGCCATCCTAGACAATATGAGAATAATATCTTGGCGAGATGTGCTCATTGTCTGCTTTATATGCGGCTGAATAATGCGGTCTTGGTAGATAGAAAGTATAAGCTACATGTTCATAAATTGTGTGAAGCCAGCTATCTCAGTAATGAGCGCCAAGTCAAAGAGAATGACCCTGATAGGTTTGTGCGAAAGATGTATTTAGGAGGTGCGGCGTTCGGTGCCATACTCGGGACAAGCATCGGGTTCCTAGTTGGGGGAGGCATTGGACTCTCGTCCGGTGTGGGGATTATATCTATCGGAGCAGCATTTTTCGGGGCGCTTATAGGTTTAATTGTAGGTGCTGTTCTTGGATATGTCATAGGCGCATTCGTGGGTGCTTTTATCGTTTCGTGGTAATCCCCGCAATCTAACAACGGCATGCACCCGACCCGCATCAGCGTATATGCCATCCGCAAGATTGGAAGCCTCCGCAGTTGCATGGGGGCGGGTGATGCCGGGCGTTAGCTGCTTACTCTTATGGAAAATTTGCTTCCTTGGATTGGAGTGATTGGCGCCTTAGCTGGGGCTATAGTTGGAGGAAGTATTGCTCTTCTAAATTCGCGCCTCCAATTACGAGAACAAAGAAAGCGCGAAAGAAATAAACTGCTTCTGTCCAAAATGGAAGAACTCCATGAGGTTCTTTCTCAGTTTAGAGAATGCTACAGAGGATCAATCCGTGAGAGACTTTTGACAGCGCACGGCCTCGAAAAAATTGAGGAAGATATGTCGAAAGTCCCGTTTGAGAAACTTAAAATGCTAGTGGGATTTTATGTCCCGGAGTTGGCAGAACATTTACGTAAGGTGATGGATGCGCGAAAAAGTTATGGTGGTGTACTTATTAAGTCTATTGGCCTAGAACGGCAAGGCGAACCGGCTATGAAAAATGCGCTCGCTGCTCTATTTGTTGCGGAGGGTGAGGTAAGCAAATCTTGTAGGGATATGCAGGAAGAAGTTGTTAAGTTGTCCAAAAAATATCTTTAGTTGAATGATGCAATTAACGCCGCAGCTAACAACGGCATCCACCCGGCCGCGAGTCAGCGTTGATTTCACCCGTTAGCTTGGATGCTAGTTCCCGTGCGTGCGCCATGGGCGTGCCGCATTCTTTGCGAGGCGTGAGGGCCACGCGGCAGAAGATGGCAGAGGGGCGCGGGAGGTTTCAATTCCCTGCCTTCGGCACCCGCCCGCGCATACGGCAACGACACCGGGTAGCCGCCCTCAACTTCGAATCATTGAGAAACTGACTAAAGAAGGGGCCGGCCTAACTTACTTCCGTTACTACAGCGCCCGAAAATCGGCTGTCTGGGCTTTTAAGGTTGAACTTAGATTCCTTAACCACCTCTCCGCCCGATTCGGAAATTAGGCGGACTGTTACTACGGCTTCATTCGCAGGCAGTCTGTCGCGCTTCGTTGTTAGCCCGTGCCCCTTTTGCACGGCACAAAGACTGCCCGAAGGGTCAATAGCGGCGATCACAAAACCGTGTGAGTCGTTAAAGTCGAACTTAACGACACTAACATCCTGCGGAAACCACAGCGCACGCGGCACGATGAAAGTCTCGGTCTTGCCCGGAAACTCATACGTAAGTTGCGCGCTCACCCAACCGGCGCTACCCACCTTGCGCGACTCGGACGGCTGATTGTGATAGGTCGCAACCGTCGCATCATAGACCGGGTGATTCATTCGCCAAGTCGCGGTTCGCGGCACGTTCTTATTCACTACCATCGTGCCGTTGTCGTTGGTATATACGGAGACCTGTTGAGTCCTTAAAAAGACTATATTCGGCTTTGGCTGCGGGACGGCCTGTGCCGGTTGTGAGTCTTTGCTATCGGCAGGATTCTTAACCCTTCCTGATGTTATATCGGCCCACTGCTCGTCGGTATAACCGAAAACATAATGCAGCCTGTCCCAGTCGCGCCACATCCCTTTCTTTGTTTGTAAGTAGTAGTCCGTTCTTAGCCGCGTCGAGCCAATCCCCGTGGACTCCGCCGCCCCCTGAAACATTATTTCTAGGTCGTGAAAGTATAAGAGTACATCGTCCGCGTCTCGAAAGCGGGGAATGTCTTCCGCCCGTATCGCTTGACGTAGTAAAAAGAAAGTGCTCCCTCTGCTTCCACAGTATTTCGGCTTATCACCCTCAATTTTCGGTTCGTAATAAAATTTCTCGTTGTCTTCTCCGAAGCGAATACCGCCCTTCTTGATTTTGTTATCAATGACGATGTCATACAGTGAGTTATTATAAACACTGAATGTGAAGTCTATATAGGCTTTCCCAAAGTCCGGCTGGTAGAGAATCCCGACGATCCTCACTAAGTTCTGAATTGATGCTTTATCACCCTCTGCTAGGGAGTGCAGCCGTGTATCAGGGCAGAGTTGATTCTTCGCCCGCCATGTCACGACGAAATACGTGACAACCGCGCCTGCTATAAAAGCGCCCAAAATGGAGGCGCTTAATAGCGGCCGGATAGGGGTAAGGTCAGGTGTAAGGTAAGACCCTATTTTAAAAAGGTCGGCCCGCGTGATATTCCCCCACGGCTTGTCACCCTTTAGCCGCAAAATCACCACTGCCCAATACACCCCCCAAAGGAAGGACGCTATCATTAAGACGGCCTTGATCGATTTTGTTACCTTCGGCTGTTGCGGGATGCCGCTCCATCCGTAAAGGGCGGCGAAGGTAAACAATACGGCGAGCGCCGTAAAGATGAGTGCGACGAAGTATTCCCCTGCCTCGGTCATCGTCCACCCCCGGTCGAAAAGAACGAGGGCGGCGGCGAACGATACGATGCGTAAGCTAACGTGTAAGTGCTTGAAAGCTTCTTTGATTGACCGGAACGCGGTCTTGATGGGCGCAAGCAAGACGTTGGGGAATCGGCGTGAGTTAGCCATACGCAAGTAGGTAATCACCAAAAGTTAAAGCCCGAGTTGCGGGAAAAGTATCTCACTTGCAGGGAAAGTCGCTGGCCTAGTCGCCGGTTAGAAGTCGCTGCTTGAGGTGGTTAATTGCGCGGTTCACCGCGAGCAGAACGATCTGGCGGTCGCAGTAACGCTCTTTGCTGTAAGTGATGTCTTCTACCTTAGACATTGATTCGCTGTCGTATCAATCAGCTTAAAGACCCGCGGCCGCATGCTGGTAGCTCTGTGCTAGTAATTCAATGGGCACGAAGCCGTACTTTCTCGCTTCATACCTGAACTCTTCTATATTCGTGGCCTGCTCCGGTGACATTGATTCCCTTTCTAACTTTTCAAGATTTGAGCGGATTATGGGATCGTTTGGTGCTAACGCCAATGCCCTCTGGAAGCCCCACCTCGCCTCATCCAAACGATTTACATGAACGAGGCAGACCGCGTATGTGTTAAGCGAATCCGCATCAAGAGAGCGCGCCTCCATCGCTTCATCGTACGCATCAATGGCCTGTTCGAACTGCCCAGCTTCAATGTAGTGATGGGCTGCGTAGATGCAAGCCGCAGCCAAGTTCTGCCTTGTTTTATCGGTCGAGCTGTATGAGCAGGCGGCCCTCATCAAATCACGCGCCTTGTCAAATTCGCGCCTGACATGCGCTGCGATTCCAAGGCCGAAATAGGTGGCCGCGAAGTTCTCGCGGAGTCGGGCGTTTACTTCGGGGTCTGAGGTAATACCTGACGCGCGAAATAAAAAATGGAGTGATTTATCAAACTGATGTTGCATTCCGAAGTGGACGCCTAAGTTTATGTACCCGATGGCTACGTTTGTTTTGGCATGTTCATAGGCCGGGTTTATTTCCATCAGGATGCGCATCCAAAAGGTGAACTTTAGCCAGTCCCCTTTTTCAGCAAAGATGCTGCCAATATAATTCGACACCACGCCTATATGGCTCGCCCGAAGCTCTATCGCCTCCACGAATGCGCTTATCGCGGCGAATACGTTGCCGTCATTAAGATGGGCTATTCCTTTAAGGAGAGTGTAGTCAGAAATATTTGCGATGTGTTCGGGTCTTACGGAATACGCGAACGCGACAAAATTGCCCTGCCGATCTTCGACCTCAACATCGTAAGCCTCGGCAGGATTATCGAGTTCAGTGATTACTACTCCCCGCTGGCCTTTCCTGACCCCGAACTCCGGATAGTCCTCCAGGAACTCGACAATGTCGCCCTCGTTGGCCTTCCTTGTAAAGTTCGCGGTTGTCATTAAACGCAGCACCTTGCCGACGTAAAACTAGGGTGATCTTCGCCGGGTTTTATAATCCACGCGGTCAGGACATTGGCGACATTTCCGTTTACGCCTTTGATGGGGAGGGTCACAGTATAACGCCTCCCGTACCCGTCCTCCTTACCCACGACGGCTTCGTGGAAAGGTAATTCCTCAAGAATCCTGTCCCTTAGTAACTCCCAATTCGATAGGTCGAATCCGAGCGCACTCTTAAATACGACCGCCTTATCTCTTCCGCTACTCTTACCGTAAGCATGAGCGACGTGCATCGGGTTAAGAAAATAGTGGGTGAACTTCTCCGGGGGCATCACGGCATCCCGGTAGTTGGGCAAGGCATTAGGGTGAGGTGATCTGGCCGCGCCGCTCACTATTACCCGCCCTTCTACTTACCCGCCTTTGCCGCTAACCTTACTTTCCTTTGAATGCCGCGACCACTTTGAGCAGGCAATCGGGACAGATAACGTCAGCGATTTTCGTTGTCATCCTTGCCCCGCCCATCATGTCGGGCGGCATCCCAGAGCCGAGTTCAATTATAAAAGGCTTCCTGCTCTTATCCGCCCGTTGTTCCGCTCGCGCCTCTATGCAACTGCGGCAGAGTGCATCCCCACCCATAAATGCGTAAGCCTTGTTGGGGCAGTTTCCATTTTCGCAGACAATCAGTGTGGTCATATATTCGCTCACTTGGGCCCTCCTTTGTTCTCTTTCGGACGCCCGCCACTGTCAGGTTGAAACGATTCGACCTCGCTCCGCAGTAAGAAGCGCACGCCGGCAATATCAACCCCTTTCAACTTGCCCTGCCTGACAAGGTGGTTAATCGCCTGACGGGTTACACCGCGCATTTCGGCCGCCTGAGCGACGGTCACAAGATCGCCGGGGTCAATCTTCACCATGCCGAGATTCTATATAACTTTTTTCAGCCTGACAAGTATTTTTCTCTTGCCAAGTGGAAAAAGGTTTAGTAATATCCTTTTGTCAGTTGGAAAAAGGAAGGAAACGACAATGCAGACCTTGACCCCCGAACAGCAGGCGCAGATCAAGAGCATGAAATCGTCGATTGAAATCCTCCGCGCCGTCGCGCGTAACTGCTCCGATCTGGAAGCGGCGGACGAGATCAACCTTCAATGCGCCAACCTCGAAGCGAAGATCGCGGTGCTGGAAGGGACGCCGGGGCTGCGGGTCGCGGCCTAAGCGGTCACAAGGGGCGCGGCGCGCGACTGTCCGCCAGACTCACGCGCGCCGCGCTCGGCATCAACCGAGAAGGGAGACACCATATGGCGAAACGCACAACACAACCGCCCGACGATTACATTGATCGCGTCGCCGCGGGCGCGACGCACAGAGACGCCGCCCGCCTCGCGCAGTCGTTCAGATACCTCGACATCGGCGACGACGTGCTTGCCGACCTGGTCGCGCTCGTCGCCTGCGTCGCCTTCGGCCCGGCGGCCGAGCGCGAGGGGATGTTCTACGAAGTCGTCAGCGCCCTCATGCCGGACTTCGAGGAGCCGCGCCGCGCGGTCGAGCGGCAGGCCGCCGAGCGTATCAGGGCGAAGAAAGGGGGCGCGTGATGCCGAGACCCGACCGGCGGGACGCGGCGAGGCCGCGCCCGGACGTAGCCCTCACGCGCTCGGACGCGGCCTTCAAGGGCTGGGCCACGCGCTGGGCGAAGGCCGAACGCATCGCCCGCCTCGAAAGCATGATCAGGACGAACAGGATCGTCAGCCGGGACGCGCGCCGGGAACTCGCCAGCCTGCGCGGGGGGAGGGCGCGGTGAGTAGTAGTTACCGCTCCCTGCCGCTCGGCAAGTCGGGCAAGGTCGCGCTCGTTGACGCGGGCGACTTCCTGAGATTCGGCCGCTTCAAGTGGAAGCTGCATAAGCAGGGGCGCGTTTACAGGGTGGTGAGGAACGGCGGGAGGTGGACGCAGCGGCTGCTGTCTCACGATCTGTTGAACCTCGCGCGCTACGAGTGGGCGGAACACGTCAACGGTGACGGACTCGACTACCGGCGCGCGAACCTCCGCGCGAAGGTCGGCCACGTCTCCGCCCGCCAAACTGCGAGGCGCACGATCTACCGCGCCAGCTTCCGCATCGACGATCACCCGTTTTACGTGGGCAGCGCGGCGAGCCGGGAGCGGGCGCAGGAAATCATCGACAGGATGGCCGACGTGGCCCGCGCGCTTCGCGGGCGCGGCCTCACGCGCCCGCAGATCAGGAGCGCCCTCGCCGTGGCGACGGGCCGGGCGAAGGTCGCGCGCGACGGCGGCGCGGAACTCGCAGAGCGGATTCGCGCCGCGCTGCCGCCCGTGCTGAGCGCCGACGTGCGCGAGGAAGCCGAGCAGGAGATCGCGCTGGCGATCATCGAAGGCCGGATCACGGTCGGCCAACTGAGCGACCCGGCCGCGCTGCGAGAAAGCCTGCGCGGGGCGTCGCGCCTCTGCGTCGGCCGCTACCGGAAGGGCAAGCACGTTTCCCTCGATCAGCCCGTCGCGGGCGGGCTGAGCTTGATCGACGTGCTCGCGGGGTGAGAGCGCCGCGCCTTAAAGGCCGCAGGGAGGTTGGGACGTGAGCCTGAGCAGCATGAGCGACGAGCAGATTGATCGGAAGATCGAGGCCGTCGCGGCCGACGTGGCCGAGTATCGGAGGGATTACGAGCGGGCCTTGTCACTCTACCGCGACGAGCCGACGCGGGCGCATCACGACAACTTGCAGGAGGCCAAGCGGTTTTTGAAGTGGGCCGAGGGCCAGCTTCGGAAGTTCCGCGCCGAGCGCGACGGCAGGGCCGACAACTAAAGGCGCGCGGCGCGTGACTGTCCGCCAAGACTCACACGCGCCGCGCATGGCATCAACCGAGAAGGGAGACACCATGAAAAAGACTACAACACAGCGGGGCGCACTCAAAAGGCAGGCCGAGCGCGAGGCGGCGATGCTGACGTTTGACGAGGCGTGCGAGTGGGCGACCGAGGAAGCCGCCGAGCGGGTGATGACCGTTGGCGAGGAAGCCGGGCTGACCTTCTTCGCGCTCTTGAAGTACATGGCCGAAGAAGAAGACTACAGCAACCGGGCCGCCGTTTACCAGTCCGCGGCGGGCGGCGCGGTCATGTTATTGGGCGACGCCGACTCGTTCCTTAACACGCGGATCGCCCGCCAGATCAAACGCGTGCGCGCTCTGGAAGCGGCCCGCCAATGAGCGAGCACAGCCACGTCTGCGCCGTCTGCCTGATACGGTACGTCCACGCCGACGAGGACTGCGAGGCGTTCTTCATCGGGCTGTGCGCGGAGTGCGAGCAGCCCGGCGTCGAACCCGACGCCCCGCCGCCCGAAGATGAACCGATTAACGTGGAAACGGAGCAGTGACCGATGGGCAGGTTTCACACCCTTAACGAATCCTCATTCGACACCGTCACCGAGGCGAGCGCCTACTGGATCGGCTTCGTCATGGCTGACGGCTGCGTCGTGCCTCCTCACGAGTTGCGGCTGTTCTTAGCAATCGCAGACGTTGACCACGTCGCAAAGTTCCGCGACTTCCTCGGCGCGTCGCACAAAATTCACATCGTCAAGCAAATGACGAGAGGTAAGATTCACCACAACGCGGGCCTGTCCGTTCGCTCCTCCAAACTCGCCGCCGCGCTCGCCATGTTCGGCGTCACTCCAAGAAAGTCGCACACCGCGAAGGTCATCGGCCTTGAGCGTGACCGCCACTTCTGGCGCGGCGCGGTTGACGGCGACGGCTGCATCTACGTCCGCAAGCGGCGGACGAAAAGCCGGGAGTATTTATACCCGGCCATCAACTTATGCGGCTCGCTCGATATGGTGTCGCAGTTCATTGACTTCGTCCGCCTGCACCTCCCCGGCTGTCGGGCCGTGCCCTCGCGCAGCGGCCCGATCTATCAGGTGGCTTTTACGTTCAGGCAGGCAGCGCGGATTATTCAGATTCTTTACGAAGATTGCACGGTCGCTCTCGACAGGAAACACGCAATAGCTCGGCAGGCGTTGGAGATGGAAAGCTACCTCCTGCCCAAGACAAAACCGCAGCCCGTGCGCGAGGCACGGCGGGCTGCGGGCCTGTGCTGGCAGTGTGGCGAGCGACCGCCGAAGCCGGGGAGGAAGCGCTGCGATAGCTGCTTGGCAAGGGCGGTGAAATACACTCAGGGCTATCAGCGCAAAGTCTCGGCGCGGCTGGCGGCTGGCGACCGTTCAGCCGTTCAAGAAAAAGAGTGCCCCGGCTGTCACGTCACCAAACCGGCCGCCGCGTTCTCCAAAGACCTCAGACGCCTTGATGGCCTGTGCTTCCTCTGCAAGCCGTGCGTGAGACTTCGGCGGAAGAAACCTGCTCCGGCTCGTCAACGAGTGGGAGGGCCGGCTTAAGCACAAACGTATTAACCTGCCCGCACTTCGGGCATTTGATGACGACGCGCCCGGTCGAATTGTCGCTCACGCGCGCCGCCAGCCGCCCGCACCTCTCTTTAGTGCATCGCAGATCAATCATCGTTCCCTCTCGGCGTGTATGCAGCGCCTCGCTTCGCCATGCCAATCCCCGACTACAACCGTCCGACCTACGAGCCGCGCCGTCGCGGCGGCGGGAGCATCTTCCTGATGTGAGCGATGTACGTGCGCCGGCGCTCAGGACTGAGCATCAGCGCTTCGTGCTCCGTCATGCCCCGCAGGTGCAGCAGCAGAAACGTCACGTCCGCCGCCACCGTCCGGCTGAACCTCCGCTCGTTTGCGGCGACGAAAGGAGTTCTTCCAGTCGGCCGAGAGGTTGATCAGCTCGTAGAGGTCTACGTCGGGCAGCGACTCGAAGGCGTCCGCGTCGATTGGCCCGGCGAGCGTGGCCCCGCCCGCGCTCTGCGCGAGCTGCGTGATCTGCTTGCCGAGCAGGAAGCACTGCTGCCGCCACTGCGACATCCCGTCCGCGTCGATCTCGTCGTAGCCGGTCAGGAGCCGCCCGAACTCGACCACGTCGTAGGTCTGGCCGCCGATCTGGAAGCCGGAGGTGAGCCGCACCCGGCTCTCGCTCAGGCGCTCGGGCCGCGCCCCGCCGCGCGAAGCCTTGATGAAGCGGTTGTGCGCGCGGCTCAGGTCTTCGCGATCAACCGAGTCGAGGCTGAGAAGGACGGTGAGGGGCACGGCGGGCGGGACGGGGAGTGTGCCGAACTTCGTGATTGCGACGGATAAGAGCAGGAGGTTGAATTGCACCTCGATGGTGCTCTCCGGGTCGTCGCCGATCCTCATCAGGTCGCCGGCCGTGATGCGCTTGCCGATCTCGACCTCGGTGTGGGCGACGCCGTCGCCGCCCTTATAGCCGGTTAACAACTTCACTCTCTGCGGTGTGGCTGTGGTGCTCATGTTGTCCTCGTCGTCGAAAGGTTATTTACGCATGATGCCCGCGCGCGGCCGACGTAAGGGCCGCGCGCGGGCATGGCACGACATAAGACGGCGGCCGCCGCGTCTCGCGCCCGGTTACAGCAGCCGGAACCTCTCCGGCTTGATGGCGAAGGTGAATTCCGAAGTGCGGTCGGACTCGCCCTCGTGATCCTCCGGCTTGATCGAGGTCGGGAGGCAGTTGTTCAACTGCCAGGTGCGGAGCGGCGTCCGGCCGTCGTGGGAGTAGATGACGAGCCGGGCGTTGCGCTTGTCGACGACGCCCTGCTCGTGGACGCGCAGGAACCACTCGGAGAGCTGCACGTCCACGTTGCCCTGCGCCGTCGCGTGGCGGAACGAGAACTCCCCGACCTCCCACGTCGCGGGCCCGAAGGTCGGGGCGGTCTCGTTGCCCGCCTGGTGCTTGTGCAGCGTGCCGGTCGTCTCCGGGATGGAGGCGCTGGTTGCGAAGATGGCCGGGAAGCCGTCGATCTCGACCTTGTAGCGATTCGCCGACGTGAAGCGCCTTGCGGGTGTGGACATTTCTCAAGCTCCTTTACTTTTTCTCTCTGCGGGCTGTGGCCTACTGCTCACGACGCAGCACGCCGAGGCTGGTCGCCAGCGGCACGCTGTTGATGTCCACGAAGACCATCTCGGCCATGCCGACGATGTGGACGCCGACCGAGACGTTGACCTGGTGCTGGTCGAGCGACGCGGCCGGGTTGTTCGACTCGTCGCAGATGACGACGTAGGCGTCCCGCTCGTCGCCGGTCGGGCTGGTCAGCGCGCCGCCGCGGTAGAGTTCGGAGAGGTACTGCTCGCCGATAGATTTCACCTCGCGGAACAGGCGGCCCTCGGCGTCGAGCACGGCGAAGGGGATCTCCTGATACGACCGCAGCAGGTCGTAGTAGATGCGGTTGAGAACGCGCTGCTGGTGGATGGCCGTGACGCGCCCGAACGAGGCGAGGCAGCGCGCGCCATACACCTTGACGCCCTGCTCGCGGATCGTCTTGATGACGTTGACCTCGCGCTGGTTGAGGAAGGCGTGCGACGCGTCGTCGGTCTGCGACGAGCCGTTGGCGGCCAGCTCCACGCCCACCGCGCCGAGCACGACGTAGTTGGCCGGTGTCTTATGGATGCCGGTCTCGAAATCGGCGCGCGCGCAGATGCCGGCGACGAACCCGGAGGGCGGGTAGAACTTCGTCGTGCCCGTGCCTTCGAGGTCAGGCTGCAAAACCCACGGCCAGTGGATCGCCCCGTAAGACGAGCCGAGGAGGGCGCGCGCGGCGGCGACGGCGTCGCGGTCGGAGCCGAAGGCGGGGTCGAGCAGGGCGAACCGCTTGAACCGCTCGGCGTGCGCGAGGAGCGCGGCGTGCGCGGCCTGAGTCGTCACGCCCGGCAGCGCGACCTGACCCGTCCCGAAGTCCTCGGTGTTGAAGACCTGAAGGCCGGTGCGGTCCAGCCCGTCGTCGGTGCCGATGAAGGTCGCGGCCGTGATGCCGGCGAAGTCGTCGGAGCCCCCGGCGAGCACCGTCTCCTGCACCACGCCCTCAAGGACCGCCGAGAGCGCCGGCAGGTTGTTCGGGGCGGCCGTCCCCGACGCCAGATCGGCGAGCCGGATGAGCGAGGAGCGCGAGTTGACGCCCGCCACGTCGATGAGCCTCGACTGGCCGGCGTTGATGGCGTCGAGCTCGTCCTGCGTGAAGGTCAGCTTGAAGTTGTCGAAGATTTCGAGCGGCGCGGCCGCGCCGAGTTTCAGGGAGCGCGCCGTGATCCTGACCGTGTTCGGCTCGGTGCCGGCCTCGACGCGGACGCGCACGTCGACGGACGAGGACGGGTAGCGCGCGTCAACGCGCAGCGTGTTGACGGGAGCGCCGGCCCGGTCAACGAGGGTGACGGTTGCGACCGCGGCGGCAGGCCCGACGACGCGCACGACCTGCGCGATGCGCCCGCCTTGCCGGAAAAAGTTGTGGAGCGCGGCTACGCCGTGGCTGTTGGCGTGCAGGCCGCCGAACTGCCGCGTCAGGTCGGCGAGGCCGGCGAGGGAGCGCGCGACGTTGACCGGCCCCCACGGCGAGTAGATGACTGCGAACAGCGCGTCGGAGGATTCGGCCGGCGCGGGCGCGCCGATGACGGCCGCGTTGACTGTCGCGTGAACGCCCGGCTGGGCGCTGCCTCGGATGAACGACATGACTACTTAGCCCTCCCTTCCGACTTTGCCGCCGGCGCGGCGGCTGCTGGCGCGGCGGCGGCTGGCGCGGCGGCTGCTGGCGCGGCGGCCGTCACCGTCTCCTGCTCCGGCTCGATGATGATGATGTGGCGCGGAACGACGAGGCGCTTGCGGTCGCGCTCGCTCAAGGTGACGCCCTCGCGCCTCGCCTCGGGCGTTCGCGCTGCGCCGATCATTGTGCCGTCGTCCAGCGTGTGCGACTGGCTCGACTGGTTGACGACCGTGACTTTACCTGTTGCCATTGCGGTGCTCCTCAAGAGTTAGGGTGAACGCCCGGCCGCCCGCCGGGCCTTGCCGGCCCGCCCGCCGGCTCGACGGAGAAATTGATTGCCTCGACGGCCGGCTGCTCGACGCCGAAGTCCTGCGTCCACCAGGTGAAGCTCGTCTCGAAGTGGACGGCGTAAACGACCAGCTCATTCGTGCGCAGGACGTAGCGGACGTTGTCGCCGCGCCCGACCGGCAGGAAGGGTGCGTCGTTGAGGATGACCTTCTCGCCGCCCTCCTCCTCGATCTCGAACTGGCGGCCCGTCAGGGCGCTCTGCGCGTCCTGAATCATCCGGTACACGCCGACGCCCTGCGAGGCGGCCGTCTGCCGCTTGCGCTCGCCGCGCGAGTCGGCCGCGCAACACAGCACGGTGAACGTCCCGGTGTGCACCATCGCGCGCGACGCGCCGCCGATCCACGGGTGCGCGCTGGCCTCCGCGTCCTGCCCGCCCGCGTAGGCCGCGAAGAAGAGCGGCGTCTTCCCGACGAGCCGCGAGAGGGCCGAGCGGGACTCGCGCTCCAGCTCCTCGTCGTCAAGCTCGCCGTCGTAAGGCTTGCTCCCGGCGGCGTACCCCTGCACGCCGCCGGAGGCCGCGACGAGCGCGGCGACCATCTGCTCTTCGAGCCGGCCGACGAAGTAGGCGAAGCCGCGGTTCATAAGCGGACGACGTGCCTCCCGATTGGCGCTACGACCTCGACTAAGTCCTCGTCCTGAAGCTCGGCGAAGGGGCGGGCCGGCGTGGGCGAGTGGCCTCTGCCGGTCTTGCCGCGCTTCGCTCTGTAGCCGAAGTGCTGGCGCGGGCCGTAAGCGGTGTCGGAGTCGGCGCTGACGGAGCGACCGCGGACGTGCGGGGCGAAGGATCCTCGCAGGCGGCCGGAGCGGTTGAGGAGGCGACCGCCGCGGCGGGTGTTCGGGGAGAGGGGAGTCCATGCGGGTCGGCCGCCCGCGTCGAAGTTGCGTTGAATGGCCGCGACCATCTCGTCGCCTGAGGATTCGAGCGCGGGGCGAGGCGCGCGCGCCGCCGCCGCCATCGCCGTGAGCAGCGCGATAAGCTCGCCTGCGCCCTTTACCGCCTCAGCCATTCGTCCACTTACCTTCCGTGTAGTAGGCCCGGAGCTTCCACCGCCGCGGCTCGCCGAGTGGCCGCTTCGTGTGCTCCAGTTCGAGCTTGAAGACGGAGCCTTCGACCGCGATGTCAGTGGCCGCCGGCGTCTCGGCCGTGCCGTCCAGCGCGGCGAGGATGGCCGCCGTGCGCTCGGCGTCGTCCGTCAGATCGATCTCGCAAAGGAGGATCGGGACTTTGTCCGTGCCCTCCTCGTCGCGCTCGTACCAAGCGCCCCAGTCGTCAACGATTGAAAAGAGCGCCTCGTACTCGCCGCGGCCCTGCGAGTAGAGCAGCGTGAGCGGCCCCTCGGGGCCTCTGCGCCGCCTGTGGTGGTCAACCCGCCTCCGGTTCATCCTCGTATGACCAGGAAGGCCGGCGGCGTCGTCTCGCCCGCGTCTGCCGGCGACGCGAATACATCCACCTGCTGCGCGGCGCGGCGGCGCAGCTCGGAGGCCAGGAGCGCCCTGTCAACCGGCTGGAGCGTGAAGCCCCCGCCGTCGCCGAAATCTTCTTTTGTGGTGAAGCGGACGAAGGGTGCGAGCTGCGCCGCGACGAGGAAGTTGAGCGCGACCTGAACGGCGGCCAGTTCCTCGCCCTCCCGGCCTGCCGCGCCCGGATCGAGGAGCAGCAGTTCGCGGATGGCCGGGGCGGTGTACATCGGGTCGAGGATGGCGGGGTCTGAAAGGTCTCTCGATGTCCACGTCGGGTCGAGCGCGCGGCGCACGCTGTCGGGGACAACCAGCCCTTTCAAATCAGCCATTGCTCACACCGCCCCGGCCACAGAGTTGTTACTTCGCGGCGATGGCCTTCTCGATCTCCGCGGCCACCTCCGGCGTGATGCCCTTGACGGCGGCCCGCGCCTCCGGCGTCATGCCGGCGAGCTGCGCCCGCGACTTGATGCCGGCCGCGGTGAGTTGCTTGACGCCGGGGAAGGTGTTGGGCAGCACGTCGGCTGGCTGCTGCGGCTGCTGCTGGCTGCTCGGCTGCTGCGGCTGCTGCTGGCTGCTCGGCGCGGAAGCGCCGGTGGCGGCCTTCGCCGCCGTGGCGTCCACCTTGAGCAAGCCGCCCGACCGCATCATCTTGAGCGTCTTCTTGCCAGCTCCGGGGCCGACTTCCCCGACCTCGTCGCGCGTGATGGTGAAGCCGGTTTCGTCGTCGTAGAAGCTGGTCGCCACGTCTTTAAGCCGGACTTTTTGTTTCTCGTCGGCCATTGCGTTCTCCCTGAGCAGCGGGCCGGGGGGTAACGCCCCCGGCCCTGAGTTAATCGTTGCAGTCGCGGCTTAGGCCGTCCGTTACTGCGCGAAGGGCGACATCCAATCCGGCCACCCGGCAGCGTTGAAGTTGATCGAGCCGTCCACGACGACGCTCGCGTTGCGGTTGAGCTTGGTGAAGCCCGTGATGATCGAGGCGTACGTGCCGGAAATCTGCTTGCTGACGATCTTCTCGCTCTCGACCATCAGCGGGCGGGCGGTGAGCTGCGCGAGCGACGAGCTGCTGTCCTGGAAGACGAGCTTGCTCCCCGGAACCTTGATGCTGATGTACAAATCCTGCATCGTCGGCAGCGGGGTCTTGAGGCGCGTGGGCGCGATGGGGTTGCCGGTGTTCTGCCGCTTGAGCACCTCTTCCAAGAGCAGGTAATCGACCGCCGTGACCTCGTTGCCGATGATCGACGTGCTCGCGCGGCCGAGGAGCGACAGGCGCGCCCACACGCGCAGCACGTCGCGGTACTGGATGCCCTTCGCGGGGTCGGCGACGCCGATGACGGCCGCCGCCTCGCTGCCGTCGTCCTGATCGCCGTTGATGATCGCCATGACGGCGTCGCCGTTCAGGGTGTGACCGAGGAGGCGGCCGAAGTCCTCGAAGAAAAGCTGGACGAGATCGAGCGTGTTGAACTCGACGGCCTCGTAGGTGATCTTCAGCCCGCGCGCGCGCTTGCGAACCTTGACCTCCTTCGAGCCGTAAACGACCGAACCTTCCTCGATGGTCGCGCCCTCCTCCGACTCGACGAGCCGGGCGTCGGAGAGGTCGAGGAACGGCACGGTGACGGTCAGGTTGCCGACCGTCACCTCGCGCACGACGAGATCAGGGTAGAAGACCGACTGGACGGAGCCGCGCATGATCGCGTCTGTGTAAACCTCCGGGGCGATCCAACGCGCGCCGCCCGTGCCGGCCTCGGACGTGACGGGAGCGAAGGCGGCGCGGATGGCTTGGGCGCGCAGGGCGTTCATCATCTCGCGCTGCGCGATGCCGAGGCCCCGCGAGATGCCGTCTCGGATGATCTCCGGCAGCAGCCACTTGTTGTCCTCGTCGGACATCAGGTCTTTGACCATCGTGACGTGCGGGTCGAGTCCGAGTTCGGAGTAGAGCTGGCCCGGCGTCAGCCCGCCGTGCTTCTCGGCGAGGTACTGACGCAGGTTGATGTTGCGCGGCGTCGTCTTGTCCTCGCGCATGGCGTTCATCGCCAAGACGAGGTTTCTAACCTTGCCTTTGAGGCCGTGCGTGGAAGTGGCGGGTGCGCTCATTGTCGGTTCACTCCTCGAATTAACTTTGCGTGTGAATCGGTCGGTCGGGAGCCGGGCGGCCCGGCCGTAAACAGCACGCCCGGCCTGCGGCGGGCTAGTAGGTCAAGACCTCCAAAGTCGCGCCGTCAGCGCCGCCCGCCCAGCACATGCCGTAGCGGCGGGTGACTGTGTCGGCGGCCGGGTCGAAGACGGCCGCGCGGTTCTCGCCGGTGACGGGATCGGGGGCGGCCAGCTTCACCTCCTGACCGGCGGCGACCGCGCCGGAAGCCTTGATCTCGACCAGCTCCTTGAAGCGGGTCTCGACCGTGCCGCTGTCGTTGGCCTTGCGCGCAGGCTTGAAGAGACGGCCCACGACGAGAGCGTTCGCCCCGGCCTTGTCAACGGTGCGGTCGGCGGTGACGGCGACGAGCGTGTCCTTCGGCAGGTTGGCGGTGGCGACGGTTGCGGGGACTGACAGCCCCTCGACTTGCGCTCTCAGTTTCGTCATGGGTCGATCTCCTCAAACTCTGCGGGTTGACAGTCAGGGCGGGGGCGCGCGCGCCCCCGCGCGGGTTAAGCGTGAAGCGAGTCCGCCGGGTGGACGTAGGGCTGACGCGACGCCGGCGGCTCGTCGCCGGTGCCCTCCGGCCGCGCCTCGACCGACGATCTGCCGACCACGTTGGTCGAGCCGCAGTCCTGACAGGAGGCCGGGAACTTGCCCGCCACCTTCTGCTGGTAGAGCTGCGTCAGGTTCGCCAGCCGCGGGGCGTCAGCGCCGGCGATGATGTCGGCAATGGCCGACGGGAGCGTGCCCTCAGCGCCGGCCTCGGCGAGCGTGGCGACGCGCAGGCACTCGGCGCGCGCGCTGTCCAAGAGTGTGCGGCCGGCCTCGGCCTGCGTGTTGAGCGTGGTGAGTGCGGCCGACACCAGTTCGTCGGGCACCTCGTCGTCTGCGTGCTCGCCGGTGATGCCGAGCGTGGCTCTCAGATTTGCGGGTAGCTTCACGGTATTACCTCCATTCCTGCCCGGCCCTGCTGCGGCCGGCGCGGTCAGCGATTCAGTTGACGGCCGTGCGGTCGCGTGGTGGGCCGGCCGCGCTTGCTCTCGCGGCGTGAAGCTCTCGCGTGCTGTCTCCGCCATGTCGCCGAATTTGGCGTTGGTGTCGGCACCTTGGAAGACCAGCGAAATCTCCCAGTAGGCGGTGATCTTCGTGACGATGAAGCGGACGATCTCGCCGTTCACTTCCTCGCCGAGCATGTCGTAGAAGGCCCAGAAACCCTTCTCGATCAGCTCGGGGTGCGAGTAGTCGTAATCGGCGATGACGGTGACGGAGACTGAGTGGATGGCGGGCGGCTCCATCAGGAGGCCGCGCGCGATGAGCGGGTTGACCTTCCAGTCGATCTTGAGTTCGACGTTGATGCCGGGCACGCCCCCGGTCTGCTCGCCCGTCGCGTCCCAAGCCGCCTGGTTGACGACGCCGAGCCACTTCTCAACGTCGTAAAAATTGTGGTTCTTATAGACGGTCTGCCGCTCCAGCAGCGGCACCGAGGCTTCGAGGACGCCCGGAGTCGTGAAGTCGAGCCAGTGACCCTCGATGATGGTCTGGCTGAGCGCGCGAAAAAGGGGGTAGATGTAGTCGCCCTCTTTCGGCATCACGTCTTCGAAGGTTTCGAACGCGGGCGCGGCCTGCGCGAGCGGGGCGAGCGATGCGGCTGTGGCGTCGCCCGGCGCGGCCGGCCCGCGACCTGTCACGTCCCCCGGC
>DATCVD010000874.1:0-4433 GCA_036567125.1 Pyrinomonadaceae bacterium
CACGCCGCGCCCTTCGTCGGCCGCGGCGGCGCGCTCGCGCCCGTCGCGACGGATCGCGCCGTGCTGTTCCTGCACGGCAACGCCGGCAACGTCTCGCACCGCCACGAGATCATCGAGTCGTTCGCCGCGCTGCCCTCAAACGTCCTCGCGCTCGACTACCGCGGCTACGGGCGCAGCGACGGCAGCCCTTCCGAGGAAGGACTCTACCGGGACGCGCGCGCGGCGTGGGACTACTTGACGAAGACGCGCGGCTTCCCCGCGAACCGCGTCGTCATCTACGGCGAATCGCTCGGCGGGGCGGTCGCCGTCGATCTCGCGGCGCGGGTGCGGCCCTGCGCGCTCGTCGTCCAGTCGAGCTTCACGTCAATCGCCGACATGGCGGCCGAGGTGATGCCGTTCGTCCCGCGCTTCCTCGTCCGCACGAAGATGAACTCGCTGGAGAAGATCGCGCGGGTGCGCGCGCCCGTGCTCGTCGTCCACAGCCCGGCCGACGACGTCGTGCCCTACAAGCTCGGCCGCAAACTCTACGACGCCGCGCCCGAACCGAAACGCTTCCACGAGATCAAAAACGCGCCGCACAACCTCACCCACGAGATCGGCGGCGCGGCTTACGTCGCCGCGCTGCGCGACTTCGTCGACTCGGCCTGCAAGTGAAGAGGCGGGTTTCGGTTTTCGGTAAAACATTTTCTCCTAACGGAAGGCCGGGGGCGGCTTCCGGTTTTCGGCAAAGCGATCCGCCTTGACTGAAAACCGGAAGCCGCCCCCGGTGTTTAAGCCGAAGAGTTTATCTCGGCTGAAAACTGAAAACTGAAACCCGTCCCTTCACTTCTCGAAGAAGCGGAGCGTGACGCCGGCGGTGAAGGCGCGCGGGTAGCCGGGCGTGGCGTGGGCGCGGGAGACGGCCGGGTCGCCGGGCCGGAGGCGCGACTCGAAGAAGTTCTGCGTCTCGAAGTAGCGTTTCCCCAAGACATTGTCGAGCGCGAAGTTGAGATCGAGGTAGGGGCGCAGGCGGTGGCTCAGGCCGAGGTCGAGCACGTCGAGTCCGGCCGCTCTAATCGAAGCGTCCTCGCCGTCGAGCCGGTAGCCGCCGGTGTGGCGGAAGCGCAAGGAGGCGTTCGTGCCGCGCCAGTCGGTCAGGGTCAGCGCGGCGTTGGCGACCGTGTGCGGGGCGGAGTCGACGTAGACGCGCGGGAGCGTGCCGCGGAAGAAGGCGTTCATCACGCGCGTCAGGCCGGCGTCGAGCGCGAGGCGGCGAACGATTTGGACGGAGCTGCGCAGCTCGAAGCCGTTCGCGCGGCTGGGGCCGAACAGCTCGATGCTCCCGTCGTCGGGGACGTAGACCTGCTCGTTCGAGCGGTCGATGAGGAAGCCGGTGGCGGAGACGGAGAGGCGCGAGATTTTGTAGAGCGTGCCGGCCTGATAGAAGTCGGTCGTCGAGACGGCCGGCGCGCCGGGCTGCTGCACGACGCCGCGCGCGTCCTGACTGCTGACGCCGCGCCCGTAGTTGAAGAAGAAGACGGCGGGCAGGTGGCTCGTCGGCCAGTAGGAGACGCTGAGCTTGGGCTGGAGGCGCGCGGCCGCGCGCGCGCCGGAGTTCGCGGGCGCGGCGTGGTCGTCAACCGCGAAGCGGAAGTGATCGAGGCGCAGGCCCGCGTCAACGTGCAGGTGGCCTTCGAGCAGGTCGAGGCCGTACTGCGCGTAGGCGGCGGTGTTCAGGAGTCGCGCGCGCGCGTCGGTCAGCAGGACGCCGGGGTTGGCGACGCCGATTGCTTGGTTCAACTCAAGGCGGTTCGGGTTGCGGCCGGCCGAGGGGTAGAGGCCGACGTTGATCTGCGCGGCCGCGACCTGCGCGCCGGCGGTGAGCAGCGCGGGGGATGTGCCGAGACGATGAGGGTGCAGGTATTGGACGCCGCCACCCTCCTGCGAGCGCGAGTCGTGCTGCTGGATTTCGTCGCCGAAGTTTTCGTCCGCGAGGAAGAAGGTGAAGTTCGACCAGAGGTCGAAGAGCGAGCGCGTGAGGTACGCGTCGGCCTTGAAGACGCGCCCGCCGTCCCACTCGCGGCGGAAGTACAGGGCCGCCGTGGCCGCGCGGACGCGCCCGCCGTTGTCTGGATCGACGAAGCCGAAGCGGTCGAGCCGCCCGGCGGCGACTTCGTCGAGCGGAATCTGGCCCGACGAGTTGAAGTCGTTGCGGCCCGCGTTGAACTTGAAGCCGAGCGCGGCGGCGGTTCCGAAGTTGCGCGTGTAGTTGCCCGAAAGGTTGTCTCGTTTGTAGCGCAGCGGACTCGCGAACGGGCCGTCGGCGCGCGTGCCCTCGTAGGCGACGAAGGTCTCGGCGTTTTTGATCCGCGGGCTGTAGGCGAGGAAGGCGCGGCGCGTGTCGAAGGAGCCGAGTTGGAGGCGCGCGGTCAGCCGCTGCGGGAGCGACTCGCGCAGGCGGATGTGGACGACGCCGAGGCCGGAGAAGTCGCCGTACTGCGCGTTGAACGGGCCGTTCAAAATGTCCACGCTCTCGACGAGTTCGGGCGTGAGCGACTTCAGCTGGCCGAGGTAGCCCTGCCCGTGCCCCTGCGTCGCCTGATTCTGCTGCACGTCGCTGATCAAGACTTTGAGGCCGCCGCCCACCCCGCCGTGATCGGCGTTGAAGCCGAAGCGGCGGATCTCAAGCGACTTGCCGCCGCCCTCGTGCTGGCCGGCGTCGATCCCGGCGGCGAGCGTCTGCAAGAGCTGATCGTCGCGCGCGAACAGCCCGTTGCGGTAGATCGACTCGTTGCGCCGCTCGACGCCGGGTTCGAGCGCGTCGGAGACGATGACGACCGACTCGTGGACGGGCTGCACGACGAGCGCGACCCGCACGCGCAGATTTTCCGTCGCGTCCGCCGGGCGGAAGGCGCGGGCGGTGAGCGCGATGTCCGCGCCGAAGAATTTGACGGAGACGGTTTCGCCGGCGGGGACTCGGAGGCGGAAGTTGCCCTCGGCGTCCGTCCGCGCGCGCCGCTCCTCGCCCGCCTCGGTGCGCGCGAGCACCGTCACGCCCGGCACGACCTCGCCGCGCGCCGTCTCGACCGTGCCGGAGAGGACGCGCTCCTGCGCCTGCCGCGCCGACGCCGCGACGGACGCGAGCGCGACGCACAGCAGCGCGCGGAGCAGTTTGCGGGGGAACAACTTCCCGAACACCTGAAAACCCTCTTTGGGAGAAAGTGCGGGCGGTCGCCTGTGGCGAGAGATTTACGATTCGCCGTCGGACTCAGATTTTGCGGCCCGGCGATTCTAGCAGCGCGCGCGTCGGCGCGAAAAGCGACGGGCCGCGCGAGTTACACTTACCCGCGCGGCCCGTCTGCGTGCGACCTGAATGAGTGTCAGCCGGAGCGGCGGCGCTGCGCGCCCGTCGAGTTCTCGTTGCGCTTGCCGCCGCCGCCTTCCTTCTTCCGCGGCTGGTCGGGCGGGTTCTGGTTGACGGGCGCGGGGTAGCCCTTGCCTTGCAGCGCGGCGATGTCGATGGTGATCTCCTTCTGGCCTTTGACGGTGCGCGTCACGCGCTCGGCCGGCTGGCTCGATGCCCGGCGCGTGTTCGTGTTCTTCGCGTTCGCGTTCGCGTTCTTCGCGTTCGCATTCTTCGCGTTCGCGTTGTTGGCGTTGTTGTCGTTCGCCGGCTTGTCAACGACGTTGGAGTTGTCCACGCCGTCGCCCTCGGCCGGCTTGCCCGTCGCGTCGAAGGCCATCTGGCGGACGGCTTCGAGCGCCTGCGCGCGCTCGTGCTCGGCCAACTGTTCGAGCGTGAGGCCGTGGGTCTGGAGCACGCGGCGCAGGTTGTCCTCCGTGTTCGTGCCGCGGTCGTACACGTCTCGGTAGACGTGGAGCTTGCCGTCGTTGGTGGCGACGATGGTCTCGTAGCGCAGCTCGACCGTGACCGGCGTCGAGAGCTTGACGTTCTTCGTCTCCCTCTTGTTGCGCGCGTACTCGGTCACCTGCTCGTCCGTCAACTGCGTGCCCGAAAGCTTCGCCAGATCGCGCGCGAACTCCTGCACCTGCTGGTTCGTCAGCCCGACGCAGCCGTGCGACGCGAACTGGCCCAAGCGCGCGGGCGACTTGCCGCCGTGAATCAGCGACGGCAGGCCGATGGGAATCTTGACGGGGCCGAGCGGGTTCAACGGGCTTCCGGGATCGACTTTTTCCCCGACCTTAACTTTGCTGCCCGGCGCTTCGACCCACGGCTCGTCCGGCGGAACCCACGACGGGTTGTAGATGATCGTGTCGGCCTTGCGCAGCCCCGCCGGCAGCGGGAATTCCGGGTAGCCGATGCCGACCTTGTAAGTTTTCGTCAGCTGGCCGTTCTCGAACAAGTCCATCCGGAAGGCCGGCGCGTTGACGACGACGCGCGTGTCGGTCGGCACGGCGTTCGGCTGCGCGGCGGCCTGCGCCCCGCCGCCGCC
>DATCVD010000875.1:0-3560 GCA_036567125.1 Pyrinomonadaceae bacterium
GCCGGGCCTTCGCCGCGCCGTCGTCGTCCTTCCCGGCGTCGCGCTTGCGGCTGCTCAGGTAGGCGACGGCCGCGCCGGCGATGAGCGCGCCGACGGCGACGCGCGTCACCAGACTCTTGCGGTTGTGCTGCCACTCGGCCTTCCAGCCGCGCTCGGCGAAGACGTTCGGGACGCGCCCGTTCGAGAAGTCTTCGAAGTAGCCTTCGACGACGCCGACGCGGTCGGCCAGCATCAGCGGCAGCCAGTGGGCGTAGGCCGACTCGCTGTAGTTGAAGGCGAAGCGGCGGATCATGCCGCTCAGGCCCGCGGGCGGCGTCGAGGTGCCGAACGCGGCCGAGAGGTTCGGCCGCTCGTTCGAGTGCAGGATTTCGACGCGCGCGGGCTGCTGCGTCGGGCGCTCCCAACTGTAGCCCTCGTGCTCGCCGTTGTTGCGCGTCTTGTACGGGTAGGTCGGATCGTTTTCCGGGTCGGCGTCGATGCCCCAGCCCTTGACCTGCGACGGATCGATTGCTCCCTTTTCCAGACTCACTTCCAACACCTCCTAGTTTCTGGCCGACGGCGGCAGCAGCACCGGCTTGATGCAATTGTCGAGCTTCGACGAGAAAATCCGGTACGCGTCCGACACCTCTTCGAGCGGGACGCGGTGCGTGATGAGCGCCTTCGGATCGAGGACGCCGTTTTTGACGTGCTCGATCAGGCGCGGCAGCAGGCGCTTGACCGAAGCCTGATTGCCGCGCAGCGTCAGCCCCTTGTTCACGACGTTGCCGATGGGGACGAGCGTGCCGATCGGCCCGTAGACGCCGACGATGGAGACGATGCCGCCCTTCTTCACCGAGTTGATCGCCCAGTGCAGGGCCGTCCCCGACCCGCCCTGCATCAGCAGCTTGCGGCCGAGCAGGGTCTGCATCGGGCGGCCGGCGGCCTCGGCCCCGACGGCGTCGATGACCACGTCCGCGCCGAGCCAGTCGGTCGTCCGCTTGCAGAAGACGACCACGTCTTCCAGCTCCCGGAAGTCGTACGCCTCGCACGGCGCGTAATTGCGCGCGAACTCAAGGCGGTAATCGACCCAGTCGATCACGATCACGCGCCCCGCGCCGAAGAGCCACGCGCAGCGCGCGGCCATGATGCCGACGGGGCCGGCCCCGAAGACCACGACCGTGTCACCTTTCTGGATGCCGCCCATCTCGGCGGCCTGATAGCCGGTCGGCACCACGTCGGTCAGCATCACCGCGTCGTCCCAGTCCATCCAGTCGGGGATGACCGTCGGGCCGACGTCGGCGTAAGGCACGCGGACGTACTCGGCCTGCCCGCCGTCGTAGCCGCCGGCCGTGTGCGAGTAGCCGAAGATGCCGCCGACGGCCGTGGCCTGCGAGTTCGACTCGTGGCAGTTGCCGTACATCTCCTGCTGGCAGAAGACGCACTTGCCGCACGCGATGTTGAAGGGCACGAGGACGTGATCGCCCACCTTCAGCTTCCCGACCTCGGGGCCGACCTCGACGACTTCGCCCGTCACCTCGTGGCCGAACGTCATCCCGACGCGCGTGTCGGGGACTGATCCGTTGTAGAGGTGTAAATCCGAGCCGCAGATGCACGAGCGCGTGACGCGCACCACCGCGTCCTGCGGGTGCTCTATCTCCGGCTCCGGCTTGTGATCGGCGCGGACGCGCAGCGGCCCGCGGTAGTTCATGGCGAGCATGAAACTTGCTCCCTCCCTTTTTTTGTTAGCCGACTGAAAACGTAAAGGGTGAACCCTTCGTGTGCCGAAGGTTTCACCCTTTTCGCACGGCCGGTTAACGAACCGCGCGGGCGTACGGCGGCGTACCGAACGCGCCGGCCTAGCGGAAGTCTTTGATGAGCACCACGTCGCGCGTGACGTTGCCGCGGGCGAGGGCGATCTGGCGGCCGTCGCGCGAGAAGGCGAAGGCGAAGAGCTCGTCGGAGCGGAAGTCGGTGAGGCGGCGCGGCGGGCCGCCCGCGAGCGGCTGCGCCCAGAGGTTCGAGACGCCGCCGCGCGTGTCGATGTAGCAGAGCGAGCGCGAGTCGGACGACCACTCAAGCGCGAGCGGCAGCGCGTCGAAGGTCTTGACGCGCTCCCCGCCGGCGAAGGAGACGACGGCCGTGCGGGTCGTCTGCGCCTGCTCGTCCCAGTAGGGGTAGGCGAAATACTTCCCGTCGGGCGAGAGCGACGGCGCGGTCAAAACGTTCTCCGCGACGGGCTGCGGCTCGCCGCCCTCGACGGGCACGCGCCACAGGTTCCACTTCCCGCCGCCGAGCGCCTGATAGACGACCGAGCGGCCGTCCGAGGTGAACTGCGGCGTGAACTCGGCGCTCCCGTTAGTGAGCCGGCGCTGATCCGTCCCGTCGATGTTCATCCGCCAGACGTGCGAGCCGCCGCCGCGGTACGACTCGAACACAATCGTCTGCCCGTCGGGCGAGACGGACGGGTGGAGGTTCTGGTCGGAGTCGCGGGTCAACTGCTTCTGGTTCTGCCCGTCGGCGTCCATGATCCAGATGTCCCAGTTGCCCGACGCCTGCGACGAGTAGACGACCCGCCCGTCCGGCGTCCACCCCAAGCCCCCGATGCCTTCGACCGCCACGCCCGAAGTGATCTGCTGCGCGCGCGCGGCGGCCTCCGCGCCCGCGGGCGCGACCCAGATGTTCGCGCGCCTGTCCACCTGCACGGTGACGAGCGACTTAGAGTCCGAAGTCAGCGAGACGCCGACGTAGCGGTTGAGATCGTTCGTCACGCGGCGGACGGCCCCGTCCTCGGCCGCGACCTGATAAATCTGGAACGGGCTGTTGGCCTGCTCGGTCGCGGAGATGACGAGCGCGCTCCCGTCCGCGAGCCAGTCCATGCGGCGCACGTCCGAGAAGCGCGCGCCCGGCACGTTTGCGCGCGCGCCGTCGGCCGCCGAGACCAAGACGAGATCGAACTGGAGGCCGCCCGCCTCGGCCGAGACGGCGCAGGCGACGCGCGCGCCGTCGGGCGACCAAGCGGGCGCGCCCCAGATGAAGTGCGGCTGCCGGAAGACGGTCAGGTGGCGCTCCTGCGTGCCGTCGGCGCGCGCGACGACGAGCGTGCTCTCGTTGCGGTTCGGGAAGTTGCGGACGAAGGCGATCGACTGCCCGTCGGGCGAGAAGGCGACGGCGCTGTCGATGTCGCGCAAGACCACCTGCGGCTCGCGGCCGCCGATGGTCGGGACTTTGTAGAGCACGCCGAACTGCGTGTTGCGCTCGCTCGACACGTAGTAGACGAAGCTGCCGTCGCGCGTGAAGGTGACGCCGAAGTAATCGACCTCGGCCGCCGGCACGATCTCGCGGTCGCTGCCCGCCGAGGTCTGGCGCAGCCACAGCGACTGGCTCCCGCCGTCGGCGACGACGTGGACGACGAACTGCCCGTCGGGCGAGACGACGGCCGAAGAAGCCTTGCCCGTGTTCGTCAGCCGCGTGATCTTCATCGCCTGCTGCGCCGCCGCCTGCTGCTCGGCCGTCGTGCCCGCGCCGCGCGTCGCAAACTTGTAGGCCGCGAACCCGCCCGCGCCGACGAGGAGCACGGCGAG
>DATCVD010000876.1:0-3530 GCA_036567125.1 Pyrinomonadaceae bacterium
AGCAGCAGCCCCCGCCGCCCTCGCCGCTCGCGCTCGCCCTTGTCGAGGTCGCGCGCCTGCGCTTCGGCGAGAAGCTGTCGGAGGAGGACATGACGCGCCTGCGCCGCGACATCGCCGGCAACCTCCGCGCGGCCGACGCCCTGCGCGCCGTCAAGCTCAAGAACGCGGACGAGCCGGACTTCGTCTTCAGCGCGTGACAAAAGATCGTGAACGAAGACGCAAGACAATTCAGGGAGTGGCTTGAGAAGCAGCAAGAGCGTGACGACGACGTGGGCGCGTTCGCACGGCTCGCGCTAGCCGATCCCACGACGCGCGGGTTCGGCACGCTCATCGGTTACTGGGTCACTTGGGCCAGCGATGAGGAACTAGCCGACAGCGCCCACGCCGCGATACTGGAATACGAGGCGTCGCTTCCCAAGCGAAAAGTGCTGCCGCCGTGATTTTCGCTACTTCATAAACTTCCATGCTCACCGAAGACACCTTCTTTGGCTCAATCGCGGAGTTGTCCGCGCAGATTCGCGCCCGCAAGCTGTCGCCCGTCGAGTTGACCGAGGGTTATCTCGAACGGCTCGAACGCCACGGCCCGCGTCTCGGCGCGGTCGCGACCGTGATGCGCGAGACGGCGCTCAGCGAGGCGCGGGCGGCCGAGCGCGAGATCAGAGCGGGCAAGTATCGCGGCCCGCTCCACGGCATCCCCTACGGCGCGAAAGACCTGCTCGCCACGCGCGCGGCCCCGACCACTTGGGGCGCGACGCCCTACAAGGATCAGAAGTTCGACTACGACGCGACCGTCGTCAAAAAACTGCGCGACGCGGGCGCGATCCTCGTCGCCAAGCTGGCGATGGTCGAGCTCGCGGGGGGCATGGGCTACAACGAGGCCCACGCGTCGTGGACGGGCGCGTGCCGCACGCCGTGGAACACGGACTACTGGAGCGGCGGCTCGTCGTCCGGCCCCGGCGCGGCGACCGCGGCCGGACTCGTGCAGTTCTCCATCGGCTCGGAAACTTCCGGGTCGATCATCACGCCCGCCGCGTTCTGCGGCGTCTCCGGCTTCCGGCCCACCTACGGCATGGTCTCGCGCCACGGGGCGATGGCCCTGTGCTGGACGCTCGACAAGCTCGGCCCCATGTGCCGCTCGGCCGAAGACTGCGGTTACGTGCTCTCGGCAATCGCCGGCCGCGACCCGTTCGACCCGACCTCGCGCGACAGCACGTTCCGCTTCCCCGTCACGACCTTCAACCGGCGCACGCGCGGCGGCGCGGGCGCGCCGCTGCGGCTCGCCGTGATGAAGGACTCTTACGAGAAGGCGCAGGACGCGGTGCGCGCGAACTTCCTCGCCTCGCTCGAAGTCTTCCGGCGGCAGGGCGCGCGCGTCGAGATGGACGTGCGCCTGCCGGAGTTCCCCTACGGCGCGGTCGTCGGCACGATCGTCGACGCGGAGGGCGCGGCCGCCTTCCGCGATCTGATCGAGACGGGGGGCGTGAAAGATTTGGCGTCGCCGATGGGGCGCGTCGGCGGGTTCTCGGCGTCGCTGGTGACGGCGGTCGATTACCTGCACGCGATGCGCCTGCGCGCGCCGATGAAGCGCGCGTGGTCGGAGATGTTTAAAAAGTTCGACCTGCTCGTCGCGCCCGCGCGCTCGACCGTCGCGTACCCGGTGGCGAAGACCTTCGATCAGGCGTGGCCGAATGTTTCGGCCTCCTCGCCCATCGCCGCCAGCAACATCGTCGGCGTCCCGGCGATCTCCGTCCCGAACGGCTTTGGGCTGGAGAACCTGCCGACCGGCATCCAGTTCATCGCCCCGGCGTGGCGCGAGGATTTACTCTTCCACGCCGCGTCGCGGTATCAACAACAGACCGACTGGCACGAGCGGCGGCCGCGGCTGGCCTGAGGCGCGGCGGGCCGGCCGGGTCGCACGAACGGTGAGGCGGCGGCGGCGCGGGGGAACGTATCGCGCGGCCCGGTCGTACTCCCTTGAGTTCGAGCGGCAGCTTCAGCGCCCTTGCGGGAGTCTTCGATGTTTTGTCCAAATTGCGGCCAGCAGCAGATCGCCGACAGCACGAAATTCTGCCCGCGCTGCGGCACCCAACTCGCCGGCCTCTCCGAATGGCTCGCGGGCGGCGCGATCATCACCGTCCGCGAAATGCCCGCGCCGCTCGCGCCGGCCCCGCTCTCGCCGCGCCGCAAGGGGATGCGCCGCGGCGCGAAGGTGATGTTCCTGAGCGGCGTGCTGCTGCCCTTTCTCCTCGGGATGAGTGCCGCGGTCGAAAACCCCGGCCCGTTCATCTTCGCGCTCGTACTTTTTTTCATCGGCCTCTCCATGACGCTTTACGCACGCCTCTTCGGCGAGGACACGCCCCGCGCCGTCGGGGCGAGAGTCCCGTCCCAAATTCCGGGGGCGACGCCGACCGCGCCCGTGCTGCCGCCGGCCGCCGACAGCCGCGCCAACAGCTTCCCGCGCCGGGGCGTGCGGACGGCCGAGCTGTCGCAGCCGCCGGCGCAGCCGCCGAGTGTCACCGAAAACACGACGCGGCTGCTAGGCGACGAGTGAGGACGGGATTAATTAAGAATTAAGAATTAAGAATTAAGAATGAAAGACGATGGCTGTTGTTAATTCTTAATTCTTAATTCTTAATTCTTAATTCTTGTTTCTTTCCCGATGTTGCGCGATGACCTCGAAGGCGCACGACGAGCCATCCCTGACGAAAATCGCCGCGCTGTTCGCGCTGTCGTTCGTCGTGACGGCCGCGTTCTCGGCGTCGCTGAAGGTCTTCTTCGCGGGCGAGTCGTGGGGCGTGGTGCTGGCGAAGGGGCTGCTGATTCCCTGCTTCACTTGGGCCGTGCAGTTGGCCCTGTCGGCGCTCTACCTGCGCGGCGCGCGCCGGCTCGTCTACTGGGAACAGCTCGGCGTGGTCTGCCTCGCGGGTTCGGCGGCGCTGCTGCCGGCGGCCGCGTACAACTTCGCCGCCGCCTCGCCGCGGCCCTTAGTCTCCGCGCTGAACGTGCTGGCGAGCGTCGCGCTGATGGGGCTGCTGCTCCACGGGCGACTGCGGCCGCGCGGCTTCTCGGCGCGCTGGGCGGCCGGGTGGGTCGCGCTCATCTGCGTCAACATGGCGCTCTACCTGTACTCGATCAGCTAGGGCGACTTGTCAGTGGTCAGACGAGCACGAGAGTTTTGAGTTTTCAGTTTTCAGTTTTGACGAACTGCGAGGCCGAAAGCCGAGAGCTAAAAACTCACATTTCAGTTTTCAGTAAACACAACTTGCTTGGCTGAAAACTCAAAACCGTTTCAGCCTTCCTTCATTTCAACGAGCGACGCGAGGTCGAGGAGCAGGGCGACCGCACCGTCGCGCAGATCGATTGCGCCGCCGACGCCGCGCCAGCGCGTCGCGTGGCGGCCGAGTCCGCGCACGAGCGCGTCGCGCCGCCCGGCGATCCTGTCCACCGCGACGGCGACGAGCGCCGCGCCGCCCGCAACGTCATCCGACCCGCCCGCCCGCTCGACCGCCGCACCCGAATCGGATTCCGCC
>DATCVD010000877.1:0-3640 GCA_036567125.1 Pyrinomonadaceae bacterium
CCACGCGCGCAGGCGCGCGGCCTGCGTGCCGAAGTAGCCCGAAGGATCGCCGAGGGCGGCGCGCGTCCGCTCGTAGGCGTGCGCGAAGGAGAAGTTGGTGGCGAGCAGGACGCCGATTGACGCGAGCGCCGCGAGCACGACGAGCGCGCCCACGTTCCCGATGACGCCGGCCAGACCGCCCGCGACGAACAGCCCGACGAAGCCGCCGGCCTCGACGCGCCCGTCGAACAGGCGGGGCAACCCCGCGAGCGCGAGCAGGGCGGAAGCCGAGAGCAGGACGACCAGCAGCCCCGCGACGCGCCCGAGCGGCGCACGGAGCGGCCGCTTGCTGAAGCGACGCCACGCCGCGGCGAACAGCAGCACGGGCAGCAGGTACGCGGCCACGCCGAACGGCTGGAGGGCGAGATCGGAGACGTAAGCGCCGGCCGGGCCGATGAGGTTGTTCGTCTCGGAGCGCCCCGCCGAGTTGAGCGACGGGTCGTCCGGGTGGAAGAAGAAGAGGCAGAGCGCGAGCAGCAGCCCCAGCGCGAGCAGCAGGATGCCCGTGATCTCGCCCAGCCGCGGCCCGCGGTTCGTCGCGGCCAGCCTCGTTCGCGTCTCCGCCTGTGTTGTCGCCATAGGTTTAAGTCTGGAGTACCGGAGTCAGGAGTCTGGGGTCTGAAACAAGCCTCGGGTCTGTGCGCCGGTTTTTGACTGTAAGACTCAGGGCCCCGAGGCCCCGGACTTTCACGCCGCGCGGCGCGCGAGCAGGTAAGCCTTGATGAAGTCGTCGATGTCGCCGGCCAGCACCGAGTCAACGTCGCCGCGTTCGAGTTTCGTGCGCGCGTCCTTCACCAGCCGGTAGGGCGCGAGCACGTAGTTTCTGATCTGCGAGCCGAAGGAGTTGTCGGCCATGTTGGCCTTGAGCGCGTCCGTCTCGGCGCGGCGCTTCTCCAGTTCGAGTTCGTAGAGCCGCGAGCGCAGGACTTGCATGGCGACGGCGCGGTTCTGGTGCTGCGAGCGTTGGTTCTGGCAGGCGACGACGATGCCGGTCGGCAGGTGCGTGATGCGGACGGCCGAGTCGGTCGTGTTGATGTGCTGGCCGCCCGCGCCGGTCGAGCGGTAGGTGTCGACGCGCAAGTCCTTGTCGTTGATCTCGACCTCGATGTCCTCGTCGATTTCGGGCGAGACGAAGAGCGAGGCGAAGGAGGTGTGCCGCCGCGCCGCCTGATCGAAGGGCGAGATGCGCACCAGACGGTGGACGCCGGCCTCGGCCGCGAGCAGCCCGTAGGCGTACTCGCCCTCGACGCGGAAGGTGGCGCTCTTCAAGCCCGCCTCCTCGCCCGGCTGGTACTCGATGACCTCGGTCTTGAAGCCGCGCCGCTCGGCCCACTTCAGGTACATCTTCAGGAGCATCTCGGCCCAGTCCTGCGACTCCGTGCCGCCCGCGCCGGGGTGGATGGTGCAGATGGCGTTGCGCGCGTCGTTCTCGCCCGCGAGCATCGTCTCGGTCTCGGCCCCGGCCACCTCGCGCTCCAGCCGTTCGAGCAGCGGGCGCAACTCATGAAGCGAGTCCTCGTCTTCTTCCGCGAACTCGAACAGCACGCCCGCGTCCGCGACCGACGACTCGAACGACTCCTGCCGCGAGATGACGCGCTCCAAGCGGCTGCGCTGCTGCAAGAGCTTCTGCGCCGCCTCCTGATCGTTCCAGAAGTCGGGCGCGGAAGCCTGCGACTCGATGCCGCTCAACTCCCCGCGCTTCGCCGCGACATCAAAGGAACCTCCCGAGCTGCTCGACCCGCGACCGCAGGTCTTCGTAACTCGCGCGCAGCTCTTGAACTGATAAAGTCTCAATCACCCTGTTTGCCCTTTCGCTTTGATTGTTCCCTGCAAGCACGTCGCCGGCAGCAACGCGATCTCACGGCAGGCGCTTGCGACCGAATAAAAGAGCGCCGGCCGCGCCCGCCGATACCAGCCCCGCGACGAGGAAACAAAATACCGACCACGCGTCGTCGATGTCTAACGCGTCTTGCGCCGCCCCGACGGCCGCGAAGGGAACCGCCATCGCGGCGGCGACGAGCGCGGCCGTGCCGACGTAGAAAGATAAACGGCCGACGGGGGAAGGCTTCTTAACCGCCATTTGCGTCGCCACGTCCTAACGCCTCGCTGCCTGTTTCGTTAACCGTGCGTTGCTGAAAGTCGCGGCGAGGGCTAACAAACTAACCGCGAGACACAGGGCGACGAAGAGGTCGCCGCGGCGCGTGTAGAAAGTCTGTCCGGGCGCGCCGGGCGCGACCGCCCAAGTGCGCGCGGCCGTCTCGAAGCTGGCCGTAGCGTCGAGCACCTCGCCGCGGGGCGTGACGCGCGCGGTGATGCCGGTGTTCGTCACGCGCAGCACCTCGCGGCGGTTCTCGACGGCGCGGAAGACCGCGTTGGCGAGGTGCTGCCGGAGCACGGGCGTGCGGCCCAGATAGCCGTCGTTCGAGATGTTAATGAGCACGCTCGATCCGGCGGCCGAGAAGTTGCGCGCGAGCGCGGGGAAGGCCGACTCGAAGCAGATGAAGACGCCCGCCTTCGTCTCGCCCACGGGGAGCAGCGTGTAGCTCGCGCCCGGCGTGAAGTCGCCGACCAGCCCGCCCAAGAGTCCGCCGCCGAGCCAGCGCGGCAGCGGCACGTATTCGCCGAACGGCAGCAGGCGAATCTTATCATACCGCGCGACGAGTTGGCCGCGCTCGTTCACCATCACGGCCGAGTTGTACGCGCCGCCGGCGGGCGCGGGTTCGAGCGCGTTGAAGAGGACTGAGGTGCGGTTGGCGCGCGCGAAGTCGGAGACGACCTCGCGGAACTCGGCGTCGTTCTCCCAGCGGAAGTTCATCGGCGACTCGGGCCAGACGACGAGGCGCGGCGGCGCGGGCCGCGAACTCGCGCCCGTCGCGCCCTGAGCGTTCGCCGGGTCGCGCGCCGCGCCCTCGTCCCAAGCCCGCAGCGCGGCGGCGCTCATCGAGAGGTGGCGCGCGACGAGCGCCCGCTCTTCTTCGACCGGGCGGCTGAAGTCGGGCGAGACGTTCGGCTGGATTGCGACGACGACGGCCGCGATCCCCGTCTGATCAGAAGTCGCCCGCGTCGTGTCGGGCGTAGCCTCGAAGTGCGCGAGTCCGACGACGAGTGCGACGAGCATGAGCGCGAGTACCGCGCAGTTAAAGCCGTGCTTGTCTCGCCTCAGCAGCGCGAAGGCGACGGCCGCGTTCGTCGTCACGGCGAGGAAGCCGACGGCGTAAACGCCGCCCCACGCGGCCGGCTGGATGAGCGCCGGCTGGTAGGCTTGCGAGTAGCCGACGGCGTTCCAGAGTTGGCCCGTCGCGGCGAGCCGCAGCCATTCGAGCGCGGCCCACGCGAAGGGCGCGAGCGCGAGTGAGCGCGTCCCCCAGCGCCCCGCCGCGCGCGCGAGCAGAAGCGCCCACAGCGCGGGGAAGACGCCGACGACGATTGTGACGGGCAGCAGCAGCGCGAAGGCGAGGGGCGCGGGCAGCCCGCCGTAGTGGATCATCGAATGGGTGAGCCACCAGCAGGAGCCGTAGAAGAAGAGCGCCCCCCAGAGCCAGCCCAGCGCGAAGGCTTGCGCGGGCCGCGCGCGCGCGGCGGCGAGCACGAGCGGCACGAG
>DATCVD010000878.1:0-4614 GCA_036567125.1 Pyrinomonadaceae bacterium
AGCGGGCGCGGGCGCGGGTTGCGGGAGCGGGCAAGACCGCGGGTTGCGCGGCGGGCACTTGCGCGCGTAGATGGCCTGACAGTTCGCGTAGGCGCGCCAGAGGTCGGCGATCTCGCCCGCGTGCCGGTTGCCGCCGCGCGGCTTGGGCACGTGGCGATCCCAGCCCTGATGGGAGTTGATCATCCGCATCAGGATCATCATCTTCCCTTGCAGGGCCGAGCACGAGTCGGCGTTCGTGCACCGCAGGCTGACGCCGGCCGGCGGGTGGTACGGCCCGCCGCCGCCGCCCCGCTTGCCCTGCATGCCGAGCGGGTCGTTGAAGTTGACCGGGTCGTTGTTGACGTAGGCGTAGAAGTTCGCGCCGCCGCCGTCGTAGCCGATGGGGTCTTCGCTGATGAAACGGCCCTGGTTCGGGTCGTACCAGCGCGCGCGGTAGTAGAGCAGGCCGGTCAAAGGGTCGCGCTCGCGGCCGGTGTAGCCGTAGCGGGTCAGCGAACTGCCGGCGCTCTCGCCAAACGCCTCGTACTGCATCCGCTCGACGACGCCGCCGGACGCGTCCGTCAGCGCGACCACGCTGTCGAGGTGATCCTGTATGAAGTAGAGCGGGCCCGTCGCCGCGCTCGCCTGCTGGAGTTTCTCGTCGGTCTCTAGGCCGTTCAGGTACTCGACCGTCGTGCCGTCGCCGTTGCGGTCGAGCACCACGTCGTCGCCGTCGTAGAGGAAGTTGGTCGTCACCCCGCCGGCGGTGCGGCTGGCGCGCCGGCCGAGGGCGTCGTAGGCGTAGTTGACGGTGCGCCCGTCGGCCAGCGTCGCCCCCGTGACGCGGCCCCGCGCGTCCCACTGATAGAGTTCCGTGCCGCGCGCGTCCGTGCGGCTCGTGGTCTGGCCCTCGGCGTTGAAGGTGTAGCCGACGCCGCCGACCTGCGCGACGCGGTTGAGGGGGTCGGCGGCGGACGCCTGCTTCGGCTGCGGGAGCAGCGGCGCGCCGAAGTTCGAGGTGACGGCCGTCAGCTCGTCGTCGTCGTTGTAGCCGTAGCGGTAGTCCTCCGGCGCGGAGCCGCCGCTGTGCGTCAGGCGCGAGAGGCGGTTGACGGCGTCGTAGACGTAGGAGGTGATGATGCCGTTCGGGCGGCTCAGGCTCGACCGACGCGAGAGGGCGTCGTAGCCGTAGGTGAAGGTCTGCCCGCCGCGCTTGATGTGCCGGAGCCGGCCGGCCGTGTCGTACTCGTAGGACACGGGTTCGCGGTCTGCGGCGCGCATCTCGGTGCGCTGCCCGGCGTCGTTGTAGGCGTAAGTCATCGTGCCGGCCGGGGTCGCCTCGGAGAGGAGGTGCCCGGCGTCGTCGAAGGTCATGACGACATCGCCGGACTGCGAGTCGCTGACGCGCGTCGGGCGGCCGGCGGCGTCGAACGCGTAGGTGACGACCGCGTCCGGGTAGGCGACGCGCACCGGGCGGTTGAGCGGGTCGTAGCTGACGGTGGTCTGCCGGCCGAGGCGATCCGTCTTCTCGACGATGTTGCCGACGGCGTCGTAGCTGACCCGGGTGCTCTGGCCGAGCGGGTCGCGCCGGCCGGTCGGGCGCGACAGCTCGTCGTAGGTGAAGGTGACGACGTGGCCGCGCTGGTCGGCGAGCGAGGTGATCTGCTGCTTGGTGTCGTAGGTCAGCTTGACGACGCCGTTGAGCGGGTCGGTGATCTCCGAGACCTGCCCGCGGCCGTCGTAGGCGTAGCGCGTGGAGCGGCCCGAGGGCGTCGTGACTTGCGTGAGCTGGTCGTTGGCGTCGAAGCGCATACGCGTGACGCGGCCCAGCGGGTCTTTGTTCGAGACCTGCCGGTTGCGCGCGTCGTAGGTCATCGTCCACTCCTGCCCGGTCGCGTCCTTCGACTTCACCTTGTTGCCGTTGGCGTCGTAGGAGTAGGCGGTCACCGCGCCGTTCGAGTCGGTCATGGACGTGACGCGGCCCACCGGGTCGTACGCCATGCTGGAGCGGCGGCCCAGCGGATCGACGGTGGCGACGAGCCGCCCCAGCCCGTCAGACTCCATCAGGGTGCGGTGGCCCAGCGCGTCTCTGATCTCGCGCAGGCTGCCGTCGGCGGCGTACTCCATGTGGGTGGCGTGGCCGAGCGGGTCGGTGACGCTGGTCAGCTGGCCGAACTGGTCGTAGGCGTAGGAGGTCGTCTGGCCGAGGGCGTCGGTGACGGAGGTCAGGTTCCCGCGGCCGTCGTAGGCGAAGGTGGTCACGCGGCCGAGCTTGTCGGTCATCTTCGTGACGTTGTTGAAGACGGGCTCGTACTCGTAGCGGTCGGTGGCCCCGGCCTGATCGATGAGCGCCGTCATGTTGCCGCGCGCGTCATACTGCTGCTCGGACTCGGGGCAGCCGCACGAGCCGGTCGTCGTGCTCGGCAGGTTGGTCGTGATGTCGCGCGCGATGCGCGAACTCTGCCCTGCCGCGTCCCGCATCTCGGTGACGTAGCCGGCGGCGTTGAAGCGGCGCGTGTGCGAGCGGCCGAGCGGGTCGGTGATGGTCGTCGTGGTCACGAGGCCGCCGGCCAGCGTGTAGGCGTAGCGCTCGGCGGTGCCGTCGGCGAACTTCTGTTCGACGACGCGCCCGCTGCCGTCGTAGGTGAGCCGCTTGGCGACGTTGCCGCGCGGGTCGGTGACGGAGGCGAGCCGGCCGCCGACGACGTAGGCGTAGCGCGTGACGTTGCCCGCCGGGTCGGTGACGGTCGTCAGCCCCGGCCCGCCGGCCACGCCGGGCGTGCCCTCGTAGGTGTAGCGCCACGCGCGGTTGACGGGGTCGGTGGCGCGGACGATGCGGTTCGACGAGTCGTAGGCGAGCGTGATGGAGCGCCCGACGGCGTCGGTGATCTGCGTGAGGTTAGAGCCGCTGTAGGCGAGCGTGGTCGCGTTGCCGTTGCGGTCGGAGAGCGAGGTGAGCCGGCCGGCCGAGTCGAAGCGCATCACGCCGCCGAGGGCCTCGCGGTACTCGTAAGTCCCGTTCGTCAGCTTGCGCAGGGTGTCGCCGAGCTGATCGACGGTGGCGGTCGTCGCGAAGACGAGCGCGCCGTCCGGGTCGGTGCGGGCGTAGCTGAAGAGGCGGCCCGTCCCCTCCTTAGGCATCACGACGCGCCCGGCCCCGCCCGCCCCGAACGAGCCGGACAGGCGGACGGCGTAGTTGTGCGTCGCGCCGCGCCCGAAGGGGCAGAAGTCGCAGGCCTGCGCCATGTCGCTGGTGTAGACGCGCGTCAGCGCCAGACCGCCGCGCGCGCCGATGAAGGAGATGTCGGTCGTCGTCTCCATCTTCATGCCGGTCGAGAAGTCGACCGGGTTCGGGCCGGCGCTCGAAGGGCAGCCGCCCCCGCCGCCGCCGGGGTTGCCGCCGGGGCCGGCGTTCGGGAAGTGCCACGAGAAGTCGATCAGGCCGTAGGAGCGCCCCGTCGCGGGGTCGATCTCGGGCGCGATGGAGCGCCCGTCGGCGGTGACGCGCCCGAAGCCGTAGCGGTACCAGTCGACGGTGTCGTGGTTGAAGGCGTACAGCTCGATGCGCGTGCCGGGGTTGGCCCCGGCGAGGTTCGGGTAGACGACCGGGATGGCGATGTCGGTGAGCGCCCCGCCGGGCTGGCTCGTGTAGACGACGTTGGTCGAGACGTTCGTCGGCAGGGGCGTCGGCGTGCGGTCGATGGCGAGCGGCGTGATCGAGATGCGGGCGACGGGCGAGCCGTCGCGGTTGCGCAGGTTAGCGCCCGCCGGGACGATCATCTGCAAGCCGGGCACGCGCGGGTTCCCCGCCACCGTGTTCTGCCCCGGCACGAGCTCCACCTCGAACTGCACGTCGATGGGCGGCAGGTAGAAGATGAAGGGCACGACGTTGGCCTGACCCGCGACGACGTTCGCCGGCTCGGTGATGAGCGGGTAAGAGCGGTTCGGCGAAGAGGCCGTGCGCCCGTCAATCGTGACGGGCCGGTTCTGCCCGGCCGTGATGTCGGAGAGCAGGAACGAGCCGGAGGCGTCGGTCGTCGCCGTCTTCCCGTCGAGCGAGACGATGGCCCCGATGATCGGCTCGCTGTCGGTGTTCAGCACGCGACCCGAGAGCGTCGTCCGCCCCGCGGGGAGGACGTTGAGGGTGGCGCTCGCCGCGCGCACCGTCTCGCGCCCCTCCACGTCGGCGGCCGCTTTGATCGTGAAGGGGTAGCTGCCGGCGGGCAGGTTAACGTCCGACAGGTTGAGCGTCAGCGTCGAGCTAGCGCCGGCCGTGAGCTGCGGCGGATCGAAGGCGACGCGCACGCCTTCGGGCAGGCCCGAGGCCGTGAGGCGCGCCAACTGCGTGAAGCTGGGTTGCGCGCTGGTGAGCGAGACGACGTAGGTGGCGCTGGCGCGCTGCACGGCGCTCGCCGTCGCGGGCGCGACCGTGATCTGGAAGTCCTGCTGGGCCTCGACCGTGAACGGCTCGGCGGTCGAGGCCGCGCCCCACGCATTCGTCAGGCGGATGACGCCGGTCGCGGCCCCGTTCGGCACGGTGACGCGCACCTCGGTCTCGCTGGCGAAGCTGACGAGCGCCGGCAGCCGGACGCCGCCATCAACAACGGCCGCAAGGACGTGCCCTCTTTCCTGCAC
>DATCVD010000879.1:0-8860 GCA_036567125.1 Pyrinomonadaceae bacterium
GCCGAGGCGTCCGGCGCGACCGCAGCCGCCTCCGCGCCGGCCACGAACGTGACCACGTCCGCGCCCGATCACATCCGCGACTGCGCGGACTTTCGGGCGATCATGCCGGCCTACTTGGCCGGCGAGCTGTCGCCGGCCCGCGCGCTGCTGCTCGAAGATCACACGCAGGAGTGCATCCCGTGCCGCAAGGGTCTCAAGGCCGCGCGGACGGGCGAGCGCGTCGCCGCGACGCGTGCCGCGAGGCCCGCGCGGGCGGCGCAGTGGAAGCCCTCGCCCGTCTTCCGGTGGGCGATGGCCGCGTCGGTCGCCGTCGTCGCCGTGCTCGGCGGCGCGGTGATGTTCAAGAAGTTCATGCCGGGCACGCAGGCGCTCGCCGCGACGATTGAGAGCGTCGACGGCGCGGTCTACAGCGTGACCGAAGCGGGGCAGGAACTGCTCTCGCCGGGCGCGCTGATCAAGGCCGGCGCGCGCATCCGCACCGCGAAGGACTCGCACGCCATGCTCCGCCTCGCCGACGGCTCCCTGCTTGAGTCGCGCGAGCGCTCGGAGTTCTCCGTCTCCGATTCGGGCCGCGACACGACCGTCAAGCTGGAGCGCGGCGACGTGTTAGTCGAGGCGGCGAAGCGCACGGTCGGCCGCCTCTACGTCCAGACGCCCGACTCGACCGTCGAGGTCAAGGGCACGATCTTCGCGGTCGGCAGCGGCACGAAGGGCTCGCGCGTCTCGGTCGTCGAGGGCGAAGTCCACGTCGATAGCCGCGGCCAGAAGAAGGTGCTGCACCCCGGCGATCAGGCGACGAACGGCGTCGGGATCGAGCGCATCCCCGTCCAGCAGGACATCGCCTGGAGCCGCAACGCCGCGAAGTACGTCAACATGGTCAACGATCTGACGCGGCTGCGTCAGGACTTGAACCAGCGCGTGGCGCGTCCGGGCGTCCGCTACTCGTCGCGCTTCCTCGACCTCGCGCCGGAGAACACGGTCGTCTACGCGGCGCTGCCGAATCTGGCCGAGTCGCTGGCCGAGTCGCACCGCATCATGCAGGAGCGCATCAAGCAGAACCCGGCGCTGGCCGAGTGGGTCGGCGGCGGCGCGAAGCGCGAGGGCCGCGGCGCGGGGCTTGACGGCTCGGTCGTCGAGCGCGTGCGCGAGTTCGGCGCGCAGCTCGGCGACGAGATCGTGGTCGCGGGCGGGATGGACGCCAGCGGCGAGCCTTCGAGCGTCGTCGTCTTCGGCGAGCTGAAGGACGCGGCCAGCTTCCGCCCCTTCGTCGAGAAGCAGATCGCGGAACTCGGCGGCGGCGACAAGAAGGCCCCGATCAAGTTCGTCGACGACCCGCTGACCGCGGCCGTCGAGACGACGAACAACGCGCAAGCTGCGGCCAGCTCGAAGGGCGCGAAGTCGGCCCCCGCGCCGCGGCGCGAGGAGATTTACGTCTGGGTGCAGGACGGGCTGTTCGCCGCCTCCCCGAAGATCGAGTCGCTGCGCGCGGTGGCGACGACGAAGGCGAACGCGGCCACGAACCGCTTCGTCGGCTCGCCGTTCCACGCGCGCATCAGCGAGGTTTACAAGGAGGGCGCGGGCCTAATCGTCGCGGCCGACCTTGAGAAGATCACGGCGCAGATCGTCGCCAAGCAGGGGAGCAACCCGGCGGACGCGTCCAAGATCGAGGGCTTCCGCCAGCTCGGCCTGCTCAGCATGAAGTACTTCGTCATCGAGCAGAAGGAAGTGAAGGCGAAGACGCAGAGCCGCGCGGTCTTGAGTTTCAGCGAGCCGCGCCGGGGCGTCGCCTCGTGGCTGGCCGCGCCGGGGCCCATGGGCGCGTTGGAGTTCGTCTCGCCGAACGCGAACGTGGCGGCGGCCTTCGTCGTCAAAGAGCCGGCCCTCTTGGTTGACGACCTGCTCGGCTTCCTCGAAACCGTCGAGCCGAACCTGCGGAAGCAGCTGCGCGACCTCGAAGCGCAGCAGGGCTTCAACGTGCGCGAGGACTTCGCGCGACCGCTCGGCGGCGAGTTCGCCTTCGCGGTGGACGGCCCCGTGCTGCCGACGCCCTCGTGGAAGATGATTCTGGAGGTCTACGACCAGAACCGCCTGCAGGGCACGCTGGAGCGCGTGGTCGAGCGCCTCAACGGCTGGGCCGCGCTACAGGGCAAGGGCGGGTTGCAGTGGCAGAACACGAACGAGGGCGGCCGCGCGTTCTACTCGCTCAAGTCGGTGGACTTCGGCCTTGAGGTTCACTACATGTACGAGAACGGCTACCTCGTCGCCGGCCCGTCGCGGGCGCTGCTGCTCAACACGCTGAAGTCGCGCGACGCGCAGCTGACCCTGCTCACCTCGCAGCGGTTCCGCTCGGCGCTGCCCGAGGACGGCAACGTCAACTTCTCGGCCATCGTCTATCACGACCTCGCGCCGCTCCTGAAGCCGCTCGCCGAGAGCGCGGCCGGCATGGCGCAGAACCTGCCCGAAGAGCAGCGCAAGGCCATCTCGGGGTTCGCGGCCGACACGCCGCCCACGCTGGCCTACGCCTACGCGCAGGGCGACCGCATCACGCTCGCCGCGACGACCGAGGGCGGCCCGTTCGGACTCAGCCCCGCGAGCCTCTTGGGGATGCCGAACTCGTTCGCCATCCAGCACATCCTGATGGACGGGATGAGCGGGAAGTCCGCGCAGCCGGCGGGCGGCGGCGGGCGGACGGTCGAGGGGCGCATCCAGAAGGAGATCGAGCGGGCGCGCGAGGCCGAGGCGAAGGCCGAGGCGGAGAAGGCCGGGCAGCGGCGTTAACAGTCCGGCAGATAGGTAAGTGCCAAGTGGCAGCCGGCCGGCGGGCGCGAGGGTTCGAAGCCCCGCGCCCGCCGGCCGGCTGCTGAAAGCTCAAGGGTCGAAGCGTCAGCATCGACGGTGGCGCGGGAGCGTTTGAGGTTCGACATGAAACGCCTGCTCGTCGTCGCGCTCGGGGCGTTAGTCGCCGCCGCCGCGCTCGCCGTCGCGGCTTCGATCTACTCGAACCGGCAGCGGCACGCCGAAAGCGAGTTGGCGGCGGCGGCCGAGCGCGGCGACGCGGCGGCCGTTCGGGATTTAATCGCGGGGGGCGGGGACGCGAACGCGCGCGACAACGGCTACACGCCGCTCGCGTTCGCCGCGCGCGCGGGCGACGCCGCGACCGTCAACGCCCTGCTCGACGCCGGGGCCGATCCGAACGCGCGCGATTGCGACAAGGGCTGGACGCCGCTCATCCACGCCGTCCACAAGCACCAGCGGGACGCGGCCCGCGCGTTGATCGAGCGCGGCGCGGACGTGAACGCGAGGGCCGGCGACTGCGGCCGGCGGTCGGCCGAGTCGGGCATGACGGCCCTGATGTACGCCGCCATGTACGACGACCCCGAGCTGGTCAAGCTCCTGCTCGAACGCGGCGCGGATCCGCACGCGGAGGACGACGGCGCGAACGCGCTGACGCACGCCGTCGGCGGCGCGTCGCTCGGCAAGCTCGCTGACATCGACCGCGCGGCCTCGCGGCCCTGCCCCGTCGAGACGGTGCGCCTGCTGCTCGCCAAAGCGCCCGACCTGAGAATCAAGCGCAGCGTATTCGACCGCGCGACCAGCGCCGTCCTGAAGACGAAGTGCCCCGCCGTCGGGCGGCTGCTCGACAACCCGCCGGCCGCCGCGCAGCCCGCGCGGGCGCAACTCGGCGGGTCGCGCTGACCGCTTCAAAACGACCGGCCGCGACGCCGATTTCAAAGCAACAACCCGCCGGGGGTGATCGTAAAGACGCACGGTATGAGAAACGGAACCGGCCGCGACCGGCATAAAGTTATTACCGAACGGGAGCGATCCGGGGTTAACATCGGACGCCGGCCCGGCGTTTTAGAATCGTCTGCCGCACGCTGATCAGAGGACGACCATGACACCCGTAATCGAACTCGACGGCCTGAGCGTCACCTTCGGCAAGCGCCAAATCCTGAGAGACCTGCGCGGCTCGCTGCACGGCCGCGCCGTCGGCCTGCTCGGGCCGAACGGCGCGGGCAAGACCACGCTCATCCACACGCTGCTCGGCTTCCACGCGCCGTCCTCCGGCACGGCCCGCATCTTCGGCCGGGACATCGCGCGGCAGGCGAAGGAGCTGCGCGGGCAGGTCGGCTACATGCCGGAGCGCGACAGCTTCATCGCCAAGATGTCGTGCGTCCACTTCGTCCGCCTGATGGCCGAGCTTTCCGGCATCCCGTCGGAGGCGGCGCTCGAACGCTCGCACGAGTCGCTCTTCTACGTGGGCTTGGGCGAGGCGCGCTACCGCCGGGTCGAGACCTACTCGCTCGGCATGAAGCAGCTCGCCAAGCTCGCGCAGTCCATCGTCCACGGGCCGAACCTGATCATCCTCGACGAGCCGACCAACGGACTCGACCCGCCGACGCGCCAGCGCATGATCCGGCTGATCCGCGAGATCCGCGACACGAATCGCGCCCGCATCGTGCTCTCGTCGCACCTCTTGCGCGACGTGGAGGAGTGCTGCGACGAGATCCTCGTCCTCAAGGACGGGCGCATCGCGGCCAACTGCAACTTGGAGGAGGAGCGCAAGGCCAACCGCAAGTTCATCGAGATCGAGACGCGGCGCGACGACCGGCCGCGCTTCGCCGAGGCCATCGACGGGCTGGGCTGCGAGTACGCCTTGGCCGGCGAGCGGCGCATCAAGCTCGTGCTACAGGAGAACGTCGAGATCGCAGACCTCTACCGCCTCGCCTACGAGCGGCAGGTGCAGATCCGCCGGCTCAACTACAAGCGCGACTCGCTCGAAGACATCTTCCTCAAGGCGATGGAGGCGGACACGGACGGCGGCGCAAACGGCGCGGCGAGGGGAGGGAACGGCAATGGCAGTCTATGAGCACGGCTACCGGCCTTACGCGGGCCGGCTGACGCCCGAATGGTCGCGCTTCCTCGTCCTGCCGCGCTACGCCCTGCGCGACGTGTTCAAGTCGAAGATGTTCACGGCCGCCTTCGCGGCGTGCTTCATCTACCCGCTGGTCGCGGCGATCATCGTCTACCTGCACCACAACGTGAACGCGCTCTCGATGCTCAAGGTGGACGTGCGCGCGCTCGTCCCGATCAACGCCTCGTTCTTCGAGTACCTGATCACGTTTCAGGGGTCGCTCGCGTTCCTGCTGACCGTCCTGGTCGGCCCGCCGCTCATCTCGCGCGACGTGTCGAACAACGCGCTGCCGCTCTACCTGTGCCGGCCGTTCTCGCGCGCCGAATACGTGCTCGGCAAGCTGAGCGTCATCGCCATCCTGCTCTCGCTCATCACGTGGGTCCCGGCGATGATCGTCTTCCTGCTGCAATCGTATCTGGAGGGCGCGGGCTGGATCGTGTCGAACGCGTGGGTCGCCGGGTCGATCCTGCTGGGGAGCCTCGTCTGGATCGTGCTGCTCGGGCTGATGGCGCTGGCGGTGTCGGCCTTCGTCAAGTGGCGGGTCGTCGCGTCGGGCGCGCTGCTGGGGCTGTTCTTCATCCCGTCGGCGTTCGGCGAGATCGTCAACAACCTGTTCTTGACGAAGATGGGCCACCTGTTCAGCCCCGGCTTCCTGATGAACAACATCTGGAAGGGTCTGTTCGGCAGCTTCGTCCGCGAGACGGGCAGGATCCGCGGGCGCGTCACCGACCCCTTGCGCGACAACGAGTACGTTGACATCGTCCTGCGCGAGCCGCCGCTGTGGGCCTCTTGGCTGGTGCTCGCGCTGCTGTGCGCCTTCTGCCTGTGGCTGCTCTCGCGCAAGGTGCGCGCCTACGAGGTGGTGAAATGACGACCGCAGCAGCGGCCGCCGCGGCCGCGCAGATGATCGTCTTCGACGACGTGTCGAAGTTTTACGGCGAGATACTCGGCGTCAACCGCGTCAACCTGAACATCGCGCCGGGCATCACGAGCCTCGTCGGCCCGAACGGCTCGGGCAAGACGACGCTGATGAACCTGATGACGGGCCTGCTGCGGCCGACGCGCGGCAGAATCTCCGTCCTCGGCACGACGCCCGGCGAGCCGGAAGAGCTGTTCCGCAAGGTCGGCTACTGCTCGCAGTTCGACTCGTTCCCGCGCGGCGCGACGGGCCGGGAACTGATCGAGTTCTACCTCGCCGTCCACGGCTACCCGCGGCGCGACGTGCGCGAGATGACGCAGGTCGCGCTGGAGCGCGTCTCGATGCAGCAGGCGGCCGACCGCAAGGTGGCCGGCTACAGCAAGGGCATGCGCCAGCGCATCCGGCTCGCGCAGTCCATCGCGCACGGGCCGCGCGTGCTCATCCTCGACGAGCCGCTGAACGGCCTCGACCCGATGGCCCGCGCCGAGATCATCCGCCTCTTCCGGCAGCTGGCCGACGAGGGCCTGTACCTGATCCTCTCGTCGCACATCCTGCACGAGGTGGACATGATGTCGGACAGCGTCATCCTGCTCCACAACGGCTACGTCGTGGCCGAGGGCGACGTGCACGGCGTCCGCGACGAGATCGTCGAGCAGCCGATGCAGATATTGATCCGCTGCGACCGGCCGCAGCTCTTGGCCGCGCGCCTCTTCGACAACGAGCACACGGTCGAGGCCCGCATCCATGAGGATCGGCAGGGCCTGTTCGTCAAGACGCGCCGGCCCGACGACTTCTACCTGCTGCTCAACCGCGTCGTGACGGAGAACGGCCTGCGGGTCGAGTCGGTCGCGCCCGCCGACGACGACTTGAGCGCGGTCTATCAATACTTGATCAGTTCGGACGGAGGTGCGGTAAGATGAGCGCGACTCTGGGGACGCGGGAGAAGGCAGCCGCCATGACGCCGGACACAACGACGGAAGAAACATTCGCGCCCGCCGCGCGGCCAGCCGGCGCGGGCTGGTCGCTCTGGGCGCGCCAGACGCTCGCCATCCTCCGGCTCGAAATCAGGAAAAATTTCTTGGGCCGGCGCGCGCTCCTGCTCTACCTGCTGGCGGGCCTGCCGCTCCTGCTGCTCGGCCTGCTCGTGCTCTTCCCGCCCGACGGCGGCGAACTGGACAACTTCCCCGAACTCAACGTGATCTTCGCGGCCATCTACAACGGGCTGATCCTGCGCACGATCCTCTTCTTCGGCTGCGCGTGGGTCTTCATGAACCTGTTCCGCGGCGAGGTGGTGGATCGGTCGCTCCACTACTACTTCCTCTCACCCGTCCGCCGCGAGGTGCTGGTCGTGGGCAAGTACCTGTCGGGCGTCGCCGCGACCGTCGTGCTGTTCGGGCTGACGACCGCCGGCTCGATCCTGCTGCTCTACTTCTGGCGTCACCCCGCGGAGAGCGCGCGCTACTTCTTCGACGGCCCCGGCGGCTCGCAGGCGCTCACCTACCTCGGGATCACGGCGCTGGCCTGCGTCGGCTACGGCGCGATCTTCCTGATCGTCGGGCTGTTCTTCCGCAACCCCATCATCCCGGCGCTCCTGTTCTACGGCTGGGAGTGGCTCAACTTCCTGCTCCCGCCCGTGCTCAAAAAGGTGAGCGTCATCCACTACCTGCACTCGCTCACACCCGTGCCGATGAACGAGGGGCCGTTCGCGGTGCTCGCCGAGCCGACGCCCGCGTGGATATCGGTGCCCAGCCTCTTCATCTTCACCGCGCTCGTCCTCGCCCTCGCCGGCCTCCACATCCGCCGCATGGAGATCAGCTACGCGGGCGAGTAGGAGAAACTCGTAAATCGTAAATCGTGAATCGTAAATGGAGGGCGGAAGACTTCTTCCCTCCATTTACGATTCACGATTTACGATTTACGGCTTTACTTCGATCCGCCACTGCCGCTCCGATAGCTGCGTTCTGGTGATCCTCACGTCGAGGAATTTTTTGATGATCTCGATGTTGGTCGTCGTGTGGGGCGAGGGCGCGCCGGTGACGTAGGAGCCGCCCGCGGAGAGCGCGAGCGGTAGGAGGAGTTGATCGGCGAGGTGCTCGCCGACGGGCGCGGCCGCGTCGAGGTAAGCTCGCATCTCGTCGCAGGCGCGCTCGGCCACGGCCTCCGCGCGGACGCCGCGCTCGCCCACGCCGGTGAACAGCTCGGTCAGGTGCTCGGTCTCGACTTCCAGCGTGAGGACGTTGCCGGGGCTGAGGGCGTTGTTCGAAGTCGCAACCGTCAACTCGTCGCCCGACCAGCCCAGCCGCCCGCGGACGACCGCCAGCTCGCGCTCGGCGACCGCGGGCGGGATTTTGACGACGAGCGCGCGGGCGAGTCGCCTGCGAACGCGGCCGCGCTCGTCGAGATCGAGCCGGCGGCGCTCGCTCGTCGGCTCGATGAAGACTTGGAGGCGGCCGCCGCCGGGCGGGTAGAATCCGTAGCGCGCAAGCTCGACCGAGACGCGCGGGCCGGTGCGGTTGACGAGCGGGAGGAAGGCCTTCTGGATGAAGTCGAAGGGCGGCGCGTGGACGTTGTGCGTGCCGCCTTCGAGCGTGAGCAGGCTGGGCGCGCGCGCGATCATCAGCGGCGGGAGCACCGCTTGCAGGACGAGCGTGGTGCTGCCGGCCGTGCCGACGGCGAAGGTGTAGTCGCCGGGCGAGACCTCGCCCGGCTCGAACGAGAACTCGCGCGCGCCGACGTGTGCGCCCTCGACCCGCGCGCGCCCGACTTCCGCCGCGGCCCTCACGGCCGTCAAATGCTGCCGCTGCAAGCCGGGCCTCTCGCGGCGCGCGCGCACGCGCTCGACGCGGAAGGGCTTCCCGGTGACGAGCGAGAGGGCCAGAGACGTGCGGATGATCTGCCCGCCGCCCTCGCCGAATGAGCCGTCGATGACGATCATCTGAAAATTCGCCGCGCCCGCGTCAGGCCGCCAGCGCGAGCGGCGCGAGCAGCGCGTAGTCGAACTCGCAGGCGAGCGGGAGCAGCGCGGC
>DATCVD010000880.1:0-3693 GCA_036567125.1 Pyrinomonadaceae bacterium
CCCGCCGCGACAAAGCCGACGGGCCGGGCGTCGTCGTGGCCGACGTCGAGGTCGGCCGCGCCGCCGGCCCGCCGCACGCCCCGCCGGGCTACTGGATTCAGGAGCTTGATCCGGTGTCGAAGCTCGGCTGGCGCGCGCAGAGCTGGCACGGCCGCAGGTGGTACAGGCGACACGTCGCGCCGTAGCGTTCGGCCGACATCCACGCGCCGGAAAAACTGGCGGGGGCAGCGCCGCCGCGCCCGTCTATCGCCGGCCGGGCGGTCTGCTACGCCCGGAAGTTCGGGTTGATCTCCACGTCGAGACTATCGACGCGCAGGTCGGCCCCGCTCTCGTGGCCGCGGCGCTCGACGACGAGCAGCAGGCTGACGGCGTAGCCGCCGACGGGCAGCGACTCGGCCTCGTGCACCACCGACTGCCTGAACTCCTCCCCCCCGACCTTCCGCCCGTAGGGGAACTCCCGCACGATCTGGTGGCCGGCGAGATCGGCGACGAGCAGCGCCCGCGCGCCCTCGTCCTTGTGCAGGAAGCAGCGCAGGTCGCTCCTAAACCAGACCCCCTCGCGCTCCTGCGCGACCTCGACGGGCACGCGCAGCGACCCCGTCCACACGGCGTACATCACGTCGCTGAGCGGCTCGGCCACCTGCGGCGGCTGCGCCCGCAACTCGGCCCGCGCGTCGTCAAAGATGACGGAGAGCGGGAAGGCCGTCTCGCCCGGCACGTCCGCTCCCGTCGTCGCGCTGAACCCGCCGTCGGCGAGCACGCACGGCTTCACGGCCGCCGCCTCGCCCCACCTGATTACGAACTTACTGGTATTCATCTCACACCCCTTCGCGTCTCGGTTTGTGCGTCGCTCGGAGCGCGGCGGCCGGCGGTCTTCCCGACGGAAGTCGCCGCCCGGCCCGCTAACCGCGCTCCACGTCTCTCGCCACGTTGTTGCCCGCGGGCGTCTTGTCGAACCTGAATTTAACTTTCACGTTCTGCCCGTCCGAGGCGCAGCCTTTGGCCGTGTTGATGTTCCGCTTCTTCAGGTCTTCGAGCAGCGCCGCGTCGATCACGTCCGCCTTCCCGAAGGAGACGGGGTTTTCCGGCGGGGTGGCGCTGCACACGTGGATGCGTCCGTCGTCGTCGTCCTTGCGCCACCAGTAGATGAAGCCACGTCCGTTAGCCATTAGCGGTCTCCCTTTCTTTGCCGGCCGGACGGCCGGCCCTTAATTGCCCCTCCGCGCCGCGCGGCGGGCGCGCTCGATTTGATCCGGCGCGCGCCGCCTAAGGCCGGCCGTCGCGCGACTCGGGGTTGCGCAGCAAGTCCATCAGGTCGCCGATGGTCGGGTACATCGTCGTCTGCCCGAAGATGAGGCTCTGCTGGACGAAGGGCGCGCTGCCCCCCTTCTTGACGAACCAGCCGAGGAGCGGCACGTTGCGCCGTATCCACGGGACGCTGTTCAGGAGCGGCAGGCCGCCGGCGGTGCGCGTCGGCAGGCCGAGGCGCGCGTTGGCGTTGAAGCGCGAGACCTCGCGCAGCTCCATGTTGCTCAACTGGACTTCGGTGTTGATGGTGTGGCGCTCGACGCGCGGCAGCTGCGGGTTGACCGTCCCGTCCGGCTCGCGCACCATCGTCGCCGAGACGTGATCGAACTGGAAGCGGAGCGCCTGACCCGACGGGTCGAAGATCGGCGTGACCTTGAAGACGCCGCCCGTGGTCAGGCCGTAGAGTTCGGACGCGTCGCGGCGCGGCAGGGCGTTGAGGCCGCCGAGGATGCTGAGCACGTTGCCGGTCTGGCCGGCGAGGTAGAGGTTGGCGAGCTGCTGCACGCCCTCGATGATGTCCGTCTCCTGCCCGAGCGCGAGCTGCGCCGACCCGCGCGCGTCCACTCGCGCCAGCCCGCGGTTGGTGGCGAGGACGGAGGTGCGCTGGATGAGGCCCACGCCGACGCCCTTGTAGTGCCTGACCAGCCCGTCGCGCAGCCGCACCATCATCGGCTGGACGAAGTGGCGGTCGAGATCGTCCTCGACCGCGATGATCATCTCCTTGAGCATCTGGTCGGCGGCCGCCACTCTGGCCGTCGCGGTGCGGAGCGGGTTCAACTCCCTTTCCACCGCCCGCGCCGTCTCCGCGTTGACCGACGCCAAGGCCGCCGAATAAGTGACGGGCTGAGAATCTTGCTGCCCCCCGGCAACTTTAGGGGCCGTCTGCCCGGCCGTCTGCCCCGCGCCCGCGCCCTGACCACCGGCGGAAGTGGGGGGACTCTGCTCCGTCGTCTGCCGGCGGACGCCGAACTCGCTGCTGAGCCAACCCTCTATCTCCTGTAACTCCTCGACGACGTTCTCCCTCGCCGCTCTGAGCGCGCGAAGATCATCTCCCGCGGCGGTCGATAGCGCCTTGTCAATCCGCTCCAGTTCCCTGACCTGCCTTCTCTGCTGATCGATCACGCGCGAGAGCGCCCCGGCCTGAATCGCCCTGACGATCTCCAGTTGGGCGTGGTTGGTGTCCTCCAGCCCGCCGTACTGCCGCCCCAGCCCCATCGCCCGGCGCATGAAGACGAAGCGCGCGTCTTTGTTGCACAGGCGGTAAGGGTCGTTCCGGTCGTCGCCGGACAGCCCGCCGGGGGGGCACCTGTCCCCGCCGCCCGCGAGCCTGAGGTCGTTGATCTGGCCCTTCAGACCTTCTTTGAACTTCTCGGCGACGATTTTCTGCGACTCGGGATTGGCGAGCGAGAGCACCATCAGGGCTTCGCCGAGCGTCGTGGTGGCGACCGGATCGGGGAGGGTGAAGTGCGTGACGCCGAGCCGCTGTCTGGAGACGTAAGGCGCGTCGGGTCTGAACCCGAGCCGCATCAGCACCTCGCGCTGGTAGAAGTGCAGGCGCGCCCAGCGCAGGAAGGCGGGGTCGAGTGCTTGGGTGTTCCGGGGCGTGCGCTCCTTCTCCAGCCTGAGGCGCGCCACCCGGTTGACCTCTTGGTTGATGCAGTCGCGCAGGAAGGAGAGCGAGGTGGTGATGCGGGCGCGGGTGTTCGACAGCTCGTCCTCGATGGTTTGCAGGGCCTCGTTGAAGCGGCGGCTGCCGTCCTTGTCGGCCGTGCTGTTGAGTTCGAGCGACCAGAGCGTCATGCGGGCCTGCGGCGCGGGGCGGTCGAAGCGGGCGATGATGTCGCGCACCTTGTCGAGGTCTTCCGGCTTGCCGCGCATGAAGATGGTCTTGCTGTCGCCGAAGGCGTAGAGCATCACGCGCCGGGCCGGGTCGGTGCTGGCGGCCATCGGCATGGCGACGAGGAAGGGCGTGTTGTCGCGCGCGCGGGCGAACGCCTCGGACTCGATTAGCGCGAAGCGGATGATGTCGGCGCGGCCCTCGCGGACGCGCTCCTGCGCCTTGAGGAGATCGCCGCGGGCCTCGCGTATCTTGGCCGGCAGCCCCGCCTCCTCGCTGCTGAGCGCGTCGTCGCGCTCCTTGGCCGCGTCGCGCTCGGCCTGCAAGTCCGCCAGGCGCTGCTCGGCCGCCGTGACCCGCCGCGCTTCCTTGTCGGGCCGCGCCTTCAACTCTTCGAGCCGGCGCGTGGCGGTCGTCAGCAGCCCCTCGGCCGAGAGGAGCTGCGCGCGCGACTGCCGCTGCTCCTCGGTCAGGTCTCGGAGCCGGCGCTGGTGCGCGTTGACCTGCCCCTGCGACTCGGCGAGCGTGAGCTCGGCCTCGGCCAGCTC
>DATCVD010000881.1:0-11532 GCA_036567125.1 Pyrinomonadaceae bacterium
CCTGCCGAAACCTCCCCCCGCCCGCCCGGCGCGCCGGGCCGCCCCGTCGCCGGGCGCGTTCCCTTAAAAATTTCTGTAACTAAATTTCGCGCGGGCTGTTTTTAGGTCAGGCGTGTCGCCAGCAAAAGGGAGGGGCGAGGTGCGTTTACTCTTAACGTCGGCGTTACTGGTGAGCCTTTCGGCCGCGGTGGCGGCCCGCGGCGCGCAAGGGGCGGCGGGGCGGGGCGCGAAGTGCGACGAGGAGATCGTGCGCGACCGCTCGCACCCCGTCTGGCAGGCGGTCGACGCACAGTACGCGAGGCTGGCCGAGGCGATGAGGCGGAAGGACGTGGACGCCCTGTTCGCGCTCTACGCGCCGGACTTCCGCGCGGTGACGCCGACCGGCGAGGTATGGACGCGCGAGCGGTCGCTGGCGTACCAGCGGAACGGGCTGGCGCAGGTCAGGGAAATCGCCCACATCAGTAACACGATCCTGCGGCTCACCGCCTGCGGCGACGAGGCGAAGGCGACCGTCCTTCAGGTGTGGCACCGGACGCAGATGATGGCGGGCAAACTCCGGCGGGTGGAGACCCACGCCGTGCAGGACGAGAGGTGGCTCAAGACGCCGGGCGGGTGGAAGCGGGGGGACATCGACGAGGTGAAGAACGGGCCTGCCTTCGTCGACGGCAAGCGCGTCGACACGAACAAGCCCTACGACCCGGAAGCGCCGGAGTACGACCCCTACGACCCGCGCCCCAGACTTCCCGTCGCGGAAGCGCTGTTCGCGCTCATCACGGAAAAGGGGATCGAAGCGGCCCTCGGAAGCTACCCGGCACTGAAGCAGGCCGACGGTTACTACGCGAGCGAGGCCCAACTGAACGCCTTGGGCTACCGCCTGCTCGGCATGAAGAAGGTCAGGGAGGCAATCGAAATCTTCAGGCTCAACGCCGAAGCCTACCCACGCTCCGCCAACGTGTACGACAGCCTCGGCGAAGCCTACATGGCGAACGGCGACAGAGAACTCGCCATCCGGAACTACCGGAAGGCCGTCGAGTTGAACCCGCAGAACACGAACGCCGCCGAGACGTTGAAGAAACTCCGGGGGCAATAAAGCCGCCCGGCAAAACCAGAAAGCGCGTGGCCGACTCGGTTAGTCGGCCACGCGCTTTTGCATTTGCCTCTCTTCGGGACGCGCGGGCGGTTTGTGCCGCTGGTTTACTCGGCCGCCTGCGCGGCGCGCGACTCGAAGGGGATGTGGGCTTCGACCGCGGCGTAGATGACGAGGTACATCTTGGTTTCTTCGGGGATGAGCGTGCGCCACGCGGAGCCGCCGCGGGCGATGTAGCGGGGGAGCTTGCGGGGGTTCGAGTTGTAGCCGGCGGCCAGCAGGTCGGGCTGCGTGGCGATGCCGGAAGCGAGCGCCGCCTTGACCTCGTCCTGCCGGGCCAAGTAGTCCCACGTGTCCTGCATGTAGAGCAGCATCGCGCGGGTGGCGTTGGCGTGGTCGCGCATCCCCTCGACGAAGTCCGGACGCAGGGCCGCGCGCGGGAACTGCTCGCGGATGGCCTTGTAGGTCGGCGGGATCATCTGCACCATGCCGCCCGCGCCGGCCGAAGAGACCGAGTAGCGGTAGGTGTCGCCCGCGTTGAGGGCGTAGAGCGCGCCGATCTCGTCGAGCAGGGCGGGGTGCGACTCGCTCTTGAAGCGCCTGTGGTCGACGTGCTCGACGAAGCAGAGCCGCTCGGCCGCGTCGACGATGGCCGGGTCGATCCGCATCCCCTCGGCGGCGAGGCTCGCGGCGGCGGCGTCCAACTGCGTGCGGACGTACCGACGCCCCTCGCGCGTCAGCGCGGGCGTCGAAACCGACGGGTGCGCCGAGGTGTAGTAGGCCAACTCCTTGAGCTTGCCGCCCTTCTCCAGCGGGTACTTGACGACGAGCGGGGCGAGTTCCTGACCCGCCGCGTCGAGCACGCGCACGGCCGTGTTGACGTAGTTCGGGCGGACGACGTGGACGGTCAGCGGCACGCCGAGCGACGACAGGAGTTGCACCTCGGTGCCGGGCTTGAGGAAAGTCTCTTTGGGCAGCGAGACGAGGTGCAGGCGCGCGGCGGCGTCCTCGACCGCGAGCGTCACCACGTCCTGCGCTTCGAGCGGCTTGCCGGCGAGCAGTTGCCTCGCCGCGTCGATGCGGGCGCGCATCCTCAGGCCGAGTTCGCTGTCGGCGCGCGAGGCGGCCGAGGCCAACTCGGCGGCCGCTTCGGTCGCCACCTTCGTCGAAGACGGGGCGAGCAGGCGCGCGTAGAAGGGCGCGAACAGCAACACGAGTGGCAGCGCAGACAAGTACAGCTTTCTCATCGGCATTAAAAACTGTCTCCGAACTGTTGTGGAAATTGAATTGCCCGACGGGGGTGGACGCTACTTTTGACGTGTGACGGGCCGCCACGGTTGCAACGGAAAACCAACACATTCCCAATCAATTTGCCAGCCGAATCAGTACACCGGAAGCCGCCTTTTTGCGCGCAAAACGGGACGCGTGAGAAGGTTCAAGATCGCACACCTGACGGCGGTGAGGTTAGCCACGGGGGGCGCGGAGAAGGCCGTGGAAAGGCGGACTGAAGAAAGACAGAGAGGCCGGGCCGAAATCTCTACCTTGAGAGTTTCGGCCCGGCCCCGCGGTTTCTTCGCTGAGTTTTCCCTGCCCCTCGCGGCTGTCCTTTCGGTCAGTCGGCCCCGACCGCCTCGCGCGACTCGGCCGCGCGGAAGGGCGGGAGCGTCTTGCGCGCGGGCTTCTCGTTTTTGAGTCCGAGCGCCCAGTCGGCCTGCATCAGGGTGTGTATGTCGCGCGTGCCCTCGTAGATGACGGCGGCCTTGCAGTTGCGGAGGTAACGCTCGACGGGGTAGTCGTTCGAGTAGCCGTTCGCGCCGTGGACTTCGATCGCCATCGAGGCGGCCTTCTCGCTCCGCACCGTGGCCTGCCACTTCGCCAGCGAGGTGGCGCGCGCGTTCGCGCGGCCCTCGTTCTTGAGCCAGCCGGCGCGCAGCCACAGCAGGTGGCACATCTGGTAGTCGGCCTCCATCTCGGCGATCTTCTGTTTGACCAACTGATGATTCTCGATCTTCGTGCCGAACGTCTCGCGCTCCTTGGCGTAGGCGACGGACGCGTCGCGCGAGGCGCGGATGATGCCGGTCGCGCCCGCGGCGACGGTGTAGCGGCCCTGCTCCAGCGCGAACATCGCGATCTTGAAGCCCTCGCCCTCCTCGCCGACCATGTTCGCGGCGGGGACGCGCACGTCCTGCAAGGAGAAGTAGCCGGTGTTGCCGGCGCGGATGCCGAGCTTGCCGTGGATCGTGCCCGAAGAGAAGCCGGGCATCCCTCGCTCGACGATGAAACACGACATGCCGGTGTGGTCGCGCCTGCGCCGCTTCTCCTCGTCCGTCCAGCAGAAGAACAGAAAATTGTCGGCCACGTCGCCGGCCAGACTGATCCACATCTTCTCGCCGTTCAAGACCCACTCGTCGCCCTCGCGCCGTGCCGTGGAGCGCGAGCCGACGACGTCCGAACCCGCGCCCGGCTCGGTCAGCCCGTAGGTCGCGATCTTCTCGCCGCGGGCCTGCGGCACGAGGTACTTCTGCTTCTGCTCCTCCGTGCCCCACGCGTAGAGCGTCATCGAGTTCAGCCCCGTGTGCACCGACATGATGACGCGCAGGTGCGTGTCCACGGCTTCGAGCTCTTCGCACACCAAGCCGAGCGCGACGTAGTCGAAGCCCGCGCCGCCGTACTGCTCGGGGATGCAGACGCCCAACAGGTTCAGCTCGGCCATCCCTTCGAGGAAGCGGCGGTTGAACTGCTGCTTCTCGTCCCACTCCTTGATGTGCGGCGCGACCTCGCGCTGCGCCCACTCGCGCACGGCGTTGCGGATCGAGACGTGGTCGTCGTTCAAATCGAAATCGATCATCTTCTCAGTTTTCCTTCGGGTGAAATTCGGCGCTCACGCTCGGGCGCGGCGAGAACGCGCGTGTCGGCACTCGGCGTGTCAGCGGGTTTGTGCAAAGCGAGACGTTCGAGATTAAGCGGCATCTTACAACAGCGGCGCGCGCGCGCGCAAAAGACGGCCGCCCGGCCCGCCCGCCTCAGTCGAATGACTGCATCAGGAAGGACGCGAGTCGCACGCCGCCCTTCTGCAACTGAGACTCGACGATGCGGATGTTCTGGTTGCGATAGGACGGGCGGACGGAGAAGAACTGGCGCGTCGTGCCGTCGGCCGGGAAGGTCTTGGGGCGCGGGCCGGGCATGTCGTAGGCGTTTTTCTCGGCCAGATCGTGCGCCTCCTCGGCCCACGCGGCCGGGCCGCCCGCCTCGATCTCCGCGTAGCGCGCCGCGGCCGGGTTCGCCGGCAGCTCGCCCTGAAGGAAGGTGGCGTACTTGGCCTCGGTCGACTTGGCCTTCTGCTGCGTGCCCGGCCGGCGGTAGGTCGCCATCTCGGTCTGGATCATGTGCTTGTCCCATGTGGCGTGGAGGTTCTTGATGGCCGCGCCACTCGGGTAGAAGTCCGTGCAGACGTTCCTGTCCACGCCGCAACTGTTCGGGTCGGAGCTGTTGAAGAGTTGGTGGTTAAGGTAGAAGACGTATTGGAGGTTGCCGCCCTTGTCGCCGAGGCCGGGGCCGAGGCCGCCGTCGTACTTCTCGTCGTTCTGGAACTGCTGCTGCTCCGCGTTGTGGAGCGGCTGGTGGAGGTCGCCGAGGAAGTGTATGACGAAGCTCAGGGCTTCGAGCAGCTCCTCCGGGTCGTCCGAGTCGAGCAGCACCTTGCGGTAATGCTCCAGCGCGCCGACCGAGCAGTCGCCTTCCGGGAGTTCGCCGGGGCGGCAGTGTGAGGCGGCGACGTAGCGGTCGCGATCCTGCGCGGGGTTGAGCGGGATGCTGACGAAGTGGAGCGGGCGCGCGAAGCGGTAGCGGGGGACGCTGCGGACGTTGTCGGGCCAGATGGAGGCGGACTCGATGTTGCTCGGAGCCTGCGGGATGTCGGCGTCGGCCGCGAAGATGTGTTGCATCCGCGCGAGGGCGCGGGCGGCGCGGGCGTCGTTGTTGTTGTCGCGCAACTGTTCGAGCCGCCACTTGGCGATCTTCGCGACGATGCGGTGGCCCTCGCCGCCCCACGCGGCGGAGCGCGCCGGCAGCACGAGGAGCAAGCCGAGGGCGAGGCAGAGCGAGGCGAGCGACTTCGTCAGACCGTGTGTCATGGCGACTTCTCCTTGAGGCGAGATGCGAAGGCCGCGCCGGGCGCGGGGCCTTCGCGCGCGGGCGGCGGATGAGGGGTCGTGCGAGGAGGCGAGGCGGCGTTGCGGGGCGCGGGCCAGCACCCGGCGCGGTGGAGACTATGCCGCGGCTGACGCGCTGTCAAGACTTTTGATCGCGCGCGGAAACCCACGGCCGCGCGCGCGCGTGACTTTACAGAGTGCCCCGCGCGGCGGTCGACGCGCTCAGCCCGATTGGCGTTCCGACGACTCGCCCGGCGGCGGCAGTGCGCCGCGCTCGATCCGTTCGAGTAGTTCGCGCGCCGCGTCGAGCGCCTCTTCGAGCGTCGTGACGCGGCCGTCGAGCTGCATCTCGTAGACGGCGCGCGTGACCTCGCCGACGCGGGGGCCGGGCCTGATGCCCATCCCGAGGAGGTGGCGGCCCATCAGGAGCGGGGCGGGCGGGCGCTCCGCGACGGCGAGTTCGCGCGCGCGCGCGACGAACCACTCCTGCGCCTCAGCGCCGTACCACTTTTCGGGCGGAACCCACGGCGCGTTGCGCCCCAGAGAGTCGGCGCGGGCGACGCGGTAGAGCAGTTCGAGTTCGCAGCGGCGCGCGAGGCGGCGGAAAGCGCCGTCGGAGATTTCGTCGCGCTTGCGGTAGAACTCGCCGGGCTTCAGGTGATGGCGCACGAGTTCGACCACCTGCGAACGCACGTCGTAGCCGTCGAGCGTGAAGACTTTCAGGCGGTCGAGGAGCGAGACGGTCGGCGGGACGCCCGCCTCGTCGTGGCCGCGCGAGCGGATGCGCCCTTCGACGAACTCGGTCGTCGCCGGCTTGCCCAGATCGTGGCACAGCGCGGCCAGCATGACCGTCACCCGTTTCGCGTAAGGCAGGTCGTCAATCTGCTCGCGCGCGCGGTCGAGCGTGAGCCAAGTGTGCACGTCGCACGGCCCTTCCGGGTGCCAGTCGTACTCCTGCGGCACGCCGACGAGCGCGTGGACTTCGGGGAAGAGTTGCGCGGTGGCGTTGAGCCGCGCCAGCCACTCGAAGCCGACCGAGGGCCGCTCGGCTTGCAGCAGAATCTTCTCCAGCTCGCCCCAGACGCGCTCGGCCGGCAAGTCCGTGAGGTCGATTGAGCGGCAGAGTTCGACCGTGGCCGGATCGATGTCGAGTCGGAAGCGCGCGGCGAGCTGCGCGGCGCGGAGCACGCGCAGGGAGTCTTCGACGAAGGTCTCGGGCGCGACGGCGCGCAGGAGTCGGCGTTCGAGGTCGGCGCGGCCGTCGAAGGGATCGAGGTGTTCGCCGGTGAGCGGGTCGCAGAGCACGGCGTTGATCGTGAAGTCGCGGCGGCGCGCGGCCTCCCCGACCGACATCGCGGGATCGCCCTCGATGACGAAGCCGCGGTGGCCGCGGCCCGCCTTGCGCTCGCGGCGCGGGAGGCTGACGTCCAAGTCGTGGCCGAGCTTGTAGACCGTGAACGCCTCGCCGACCGCGTCCACGCGGCCGAACCTTTCCAGCAGCGCGCGCAGGCGCGCCGGCTCGACGCCGTAAACTTCGACGTCCCAGTCTTTGGGCCTGAGGCCGAGCAGCGCGTCGCGCACGCAGCCGCCGACGAGCAGCGCGCGGCCTCCCTCGTCGCCGACGGCGCGCGCGAGCGCCACTATTTTTTTCGGCACGTCCGCCATCGGGCGAGAAGTTTTCAGCAAAAAGCGTCGGGCCGCAAGCCCCGCGCCGCGGCCCGAAAGATCAAGGTTTCGAGTTTCAGGTTTGAGGTTTCAGGTTCGGGCTTGGCGACTCGAACGTGAAAGCGTTTGCGCGCGGCGGCGCGGGCGCTTCAGCGGGTGTCGAAGTTGATGTTCGGCTCCGCGTCGTCTTCGGCGTCGGCCGCCTCGCCGTCGTCCGTGTCGTCGGCTTCGTCGAACTCCTCGTCGAGCAGGTCTTCGTCGAAGTCTTCGTCTTCGTCGTCGCCGACGAGCACCTTGACGCCGCGCGTCGAGGGCAGGCAGCTGAGGACTTGCACGCGCTCGACTCTGGTCATCTCGTCGGACGCGTGCCAGAGCTTGACCCAGAAGGTGCGCGTCGCGGTGTGGAGGGCGAAGGTCGAGCCGTCGCGCATGACGGGCACGAGTTCGGCCACGGTGCCGGCCCGGAGCGTTTCGAGCAGTTCGGGGATGAACTCGCGCACCTGCTCGAACTGCAAGACGACGGCCGATTCGTCAACCTCCGCGGGCGGGAGTTCGACGGGGTCGTCGGATTCGAGGAGCAGCCGCGCGTCGGTGCGCTGCGTTTTGAGTTTGCGTATCGCCATACGGAGAACTTTAGCACTGGTTGCCGAGGCCGAGGCGGCGGCGCAGGTGCTCCTGCAGGTCGGAGACTTTGACGCGCTCCTGCTCCCACGTGTCGCGGTCGCGCACGGTGACGGCCTCGTCTTCGAGCGACTGGTGATCGACCGTGACGCAGTAGGGCGTCCCCGTCTCGTCCTGCCGCGCGTAGAGCTTGCCGATGCCGCCGGTGTCGTCGTAAACGGCGCGCAGGACGGGCTGGAGGCTGCGCTTGATCGCCTTCGCCATCCCGACGATCTCCGGCTTGTTCTTGGCCAGCGGCAGCACGGCCGCCTTGATCGGCGCGAGCTCCGGGTGGAGTTTCAGGACGACGCGCTTCTCGCCCTTGTCGGTCACGCGCTCCGTGTAGGCGTCCATCAGGACGGCGAGCAGCGTGCGGTTGACGCCCGCGGCCGGCTCGATGACGTAGGGGTAGAAGCGCGTCTTCGTGGCCTCGTCGAAGTAGGAGAGGTCGTCCGTCGCGTCGGGGTTGAAACGCTTCCCCTCCCCGTCGGCGGGCTTGTTCGAGTGGGCCTTCAAGTCGAAGTCGGTGCGGTTGGCGATGCCCATCAACTCGTCCCACTGCCGCTCGTCCTCGGCGCGTTCGGGGAAGAAGCGGTACTGGATGTCGACGGTGCGCTTGGCGTAGTGGGCCAGCTCCTCCTTCGGCTGCTCGTAGAGGCGCAGGTTTTCACCGCTGAGGCCGATGTCCGTGAACCACTTGCGGCAGGCGTCGATCCAGTACTGGTGAATCTCCTCGTCCTCGCCGGGGCGGACGAAGTACTCCATCTCCATCTGCTCGAACTCGCGCGTGCGGAAGATGAAGTTGCCGGGCGTCACCTCGTTGCGGAACGACTTGCCGATCTGCGCGACGCCGAACGGGAGCTTGCGGCGCATCGACTGCTGGACGTTGAGGAAGTTGACGAAGATGCCCTGCGCGGTTTCGGGCCGCAGGTACGCGAGCGCGCTGGGATCGTTTTCGTCGGCGACCGCGCCGAGCGTCGTGCGGAACATCAGGTTGAACGGGCGAGGATCAGTCCAATTCGTCTTCCCGCAGTTCGGACACTTAACATGGTCAGCGAGTTTCGCCGGGTCTGCATCTGGAAAAGCGTGACGTACTTCTTCAACTAATTTGTCTGCCCGGAAGCGGCTCTTGCACTCGCGGCAATCAACGAGCGGGTCGCTGAACGTCTCCTCGTGGCCCGAGTACTTCCAGACCAGACGGTTGAGGATGATCGAGGAGTCCAAGCCCTCCATGTCGTCGCGCTCGTGCACCATCCAGCGCCACCACGCGCGCTTGATGTTGTTCGACAACTCACAGCCCAGCGGGCCATAGTCCCACGCGCTGCCGAGACCTCCGTAAACCTCCGACGATGGGAAGACGAACCCCCGCCGCTTCGAGAGCGAGACGATTGTTTCGATGTTCGGCGCAGACAAGGCTAACCTCCGTGAAGCGTGAAGCGTGGAGCGTGAATGGTTAAAGACAGGGAGCGCGCGCGCGCGCGCCGTTCACGCCTTACGGTTCACGAACTAGGAGAATACCGCCGCGGGCGGGAAATGCAAAGAGGGGCGCGCCCGCACTGTTGCGGGCGCGCCCCTCGCCTCAACCTCGCGCCGCGCCGGCCGCGGCGGGGCCGCGTCACTTCGATTGCACGTTCACGTCCACCTTGTCGGGCACGGCCTTGCCGCCGCCCCCGAAACCGCGCAGCACGAAGTACCCGACCAGTAACACGATCACGAGGATCGCGATGATCGCCACGATACTCACGCTGCTGCCGCCGCCACCGCCTTCACCGTCTGCCATGAGAAACGACCTCCTTCGAGTCTCTTAGAAAAGCGTCCGAAGCGTCTGCGCCGAGTTGTTGGGAGAAGTAGCCTCGCGGCCCTTGTTAACACAGCCGCTCGAAGCGGGTCAACGAAAAAGCGCGGCGGGCGTTAACGGAAAAAGCGCGACGGGCGACGCCGTGAACGCTCTTGGGTTCTCGCGTCGCCCGTCGGGTGCGTCGGCTGCGTCCCCGCGCGGCCTAGCGCGGGGTGGGGCGCGGCGGGGTCGCGCCCTGCGGCACGATCCACAGCTCGATGGTGTCCACCTCGCGCGTGCCGCCGTTCATGACGACGACGCGGCTGCGGTCGATGTTGCGCGTGTTGACGACGTAGTCGCGCGAGCGGTTGACGAGCGTCGTCAACCGGGCGGGGCGGCTGCGGCGGCCGTTATAGACGATGACGTAGCCGGTCGCGGTCGGGTCTTCCTGCAACGCGACGGCGAAGTTGTCGAAGTTCGCCTTGTCCTCGTTGAAGGCGACGGACGGGAACTCGGCGAACTGCCGGCCGGCGGGCCGCGGAATCTGCGGGAGCGCCGTGACGTTGGTGGCGAACTGCGCGCGCTGGCGGCAGTTGCGGTCGCCCGACCCGTCGTCGACGACGAGGATGGCCGTCACCCGCTGGTTGCCGACGCCCGTCGTGTCCACGGTGATGGTCGGCGTGCCCGCGCCCTGCGCGATGCGCGCCGAGGGCGGGCTGATCGTCCAAGTGTAGTTGAGGCCCGACTGCCCGGCGTAGTCCACGTCGGCCGAGAAGGTGACCTGATCGCCCTCGCGCACGGACGCCGGCGCGGAGATGTTCACGGGGTAGGGGCAGGGCGACTTGACGGCGACGGGGCGCTCAATCGTGACGGTCTTCGGGCGGAAGTTGAGCACGATGCACTGCCGCTTGCTGGGGGCGATGGTGAAGTCGCGCCGCCAAGTGGTGTTGTTCGGGAAGCGAATCTCGACGGTGTGCGCGCCCGGCTCCACGTCGTAGAGCTGGACGGTGGTGCTCGTCGTGCCGCGCGGCTGGCCGTCGATGAAGACGGGGTAGCCGCCGGGCGTCGTGGAGATCTCGAAGCGGCCGGCGCGGCGGTTGCGATCCTGCGCGTTCGCGGTCGAGGCCGCGGCGGACGCGAGCAGGAGCAGCGCGAAGGCGATGAACAGCGTCTTCGAGACGGGGAGGGCGGCGCTCGTTTTGAATCGGGGATTCATTGCGGCTTAGACCTCCCTCGCGGCCTGCTGGAGTTCTGACTGGCGGGCGCGGCGGCGGCGCGCGCGCGCGCCGAGCGCGGCGAGGCCGGAGCCGAGGAGCAGGAGCGTGGCCGGCTCGGGAATCTCGGGCGGCGGCGGCTGGTTCGGCGTCGGCGTCGGCGTCGAACTCGGGACGTCGTCGTCACCGGGGATGAAGAAGAGCGGGACGCCGGCGAAGCCGAGGAGCGGCCAGAGCGGGAATCCGCCGCCCGGTATCCTGATCTCGCCGCAGTCGCAGAGTGTGCCGTCGACCTCGCCTAGCTCGATGGTCTCGACCGTGGTCTGCTGATCCTGCGGGGCGACGCCCGCGCCGGTGAGCGACCCCGTGTTCGGCGTGGCCGTCGCCGCGTCCTCGCCCGACGGGCCGGACTTCACGTCCTGCGGCGCGCCGGCCGAGGCGACCGAGTCGGGCCGCGCGTTGGCCTTGCCCTGCTGCTGCGTGAACGAGCGCAGGCGGAGATCGACCGAGGGGCTGCCGCCGCGGCCGAAGGCTGAGGAGCGGGAGACCACGTCCCTATACTCGACGGGGCCGGCCTGCGCCGGCACGGCGGCGAGCAGCAGCGCGCCGAGCGTCAGGGCGATTGGCCTTCGTGCTGGATGCCTCATCGTTGGTGGACCGTCCTCCCTTGAAACCCTGTCTGGTGACGACAAATCAGCCCGGCTGCGAGCGTAAATCCTTGCGACTTTTTGAAGAAAGTCTAGTTTCCGGGTCGTTTACAAGTAGAGGGAAACGCGCAATGCTGTACGGTTTCCAATTTTGCGCGCCCCTTTTTTGCGGCCTAAACCTTTGCAGTCAAAGGGAAAGGGACGCGCGGCGAAAAGGAATAAGGCCCGCCGCGCGCGCCGACGGGCCTCGAACTTCAACCCGCGGCCCGCAGGCCCGCGCGGAAGGTTTATAACACACTCCGGGTCGTCAGCGACGACCGCCGCCGCCGCC
>DATCVD010000882.1:0-10006 GCA_036567125.1 Pyrinomonadaceae bacterium
TCCCCGCGGCGGCCGCGCCGAACATGTCGACCTGCCCGCTGTCGCGCTCGCGGCGGCTGCGCGCGCCCAGCTCCAGAGCCTTGTCGACGCACGCGTGCAGCCGCGCGCGCCACTGGTGCGGCGTCTCGCCCGCCGGCCGCAAGCTATCGAACGCCCCGGCGCAGACCAGCGATTCCAGCACGCGCTTGCCCGCCGCCTTCTCGCCGATCCGTTCCGCGAAGTCGAAGAGCGACGTGAAGTGCCTGTCGCCGCGCGCCTCGATGATCGCGCCGACGGCCGACTGCCCCAAGCCCTTGATCGCCGCCAGCCCGTAGCGCACCGCCCGCTCGACGGGGGTGAAGCCCGGCCCCGACTCGTTCACGTCGGGCGGCAGCATCCTGATGCCCTGCGCGCGCAGCTCCGACGCGTACTTGAAGATCTTCGCCGCGTCGTCCGTCACGTTCGTCATCACGGCCGCGTAGAAGTGCTCCGGGTAGTGGGCCTTCAGGTAAGCCGTCTGGTACGCGACGTGCGCGTAGGCGACCGAGTGCGAACGGTTAAAGCCGTAGTCGGCGAACTGCGCCATCAGGCGGAAAATGTCTCTGGCCGTCTTCTTCGCGATCTTGTTCTTCGCGCAGCCCGCGATGAACTTCTCCTCGTGGACGGCCATCTCCTCGCGGTTCTTCTTGCCCATCGCCCGGCGCATCAGGTCGGCGTCGCCGAGCGAGTAGCCGCCGAGCCGCTGGGCGAGCTGCATGATCTGCTCCTGATAGACGAGGATGCCGTAGGTGTTCGAGAGGATCGACTCCATCTCCGGCGTCGGGTACTCGACCGGCTTCTTGCCGTGGTGGCGGTCGATGTAGTCGTCCACCATGCCGCCGTCGAGGGGGCCGGGTCGGTAGAGAGCGTTTAAGGCCGAGAGGTCTTCGATGGACTTCGGCTTGAGCTTCCGGCAGATCTCCTGCATGCCGGTCGATTCGAACTGGAAGATGGCCTCGGTGTGGCCGTGGCCGAACAGCTCGTAGGTCTTCTCGTCGTCGAGCGGTATCTCGTGCCAGTCGATCTCGCGGCCGGCCAGATCGCGGATCGTCCGGCAGCACTGGTCGATGATGGTCAGCGTGGTCAGGCCGAGGAAGTCCATCTTGAGCATGCCGGTCTTTTCCAGATCGGACATCTCGAACTGCGTGGTGAACTCCTGCTTGTTGTTGACGGCGACCGGGATCAGCTCTTCCAGCGGCTTCGGCGAGATGACGACGCCCGCCGCGTGCACGGACGAGTGGCGCGCGCAGCCTTCGAGCCGGCGCGCGATGTCGATCACCTTCTTGACCTGCGCGTCGGTCTCGAACGCCTGCTTGAGTTCGGGGACGGTTTCGAGCGCCTGCGTGATCGAGACGTTGCGGCCGCGGATCGGCGGCGGGATCAGCTTGGCGATCTTCTCCACGTCGGCGTAGGGCATATCAAGTGCCCTCCCCACGTCCTTGATGGCGGCTTTGGAGGCCATCGTCCCGAAGGTGATGATCTGGCAGACGGAGTCGCGGCCGTAGAGCTGCGTGACGTGGTTGATGACCTCGGCGCGGCCGTTGACGCAGAAGTCGATGTCGATGTCGGGCATCGACACGCGCTCCGGGTTCAGGAAACGCTCGAAGATGAGATCGTACTGGAGCGGATCGACGTCGGTGATCTCAAGGCAGTAGGCGACGAGCGAGCCGGCGGCCGAGCCGCGGCCGGGGCCGACGGGGATTCGCTTGTCTTTGGCGAACTTGATGAAGTCCCAGACGATGAGGAAGTAGGAGGGGAAGCCCATCCGCTTGATCATCTCGATCTCGGCGGAGATGCGCTGCTGGTACTCGCTCATCGAGTGACGGAGGCTGCCCGCCCCGCGCATCCTGTCCCAGACCGTCTCGCGCCGCTTCTCGTAGCCCGCGCGGACGACCTTCTCGAAGTACTCGTCAATCGTGAGGTCGCCCTCCTCGCGCGGGATCGGGAAGACGGGCAGGTGGTTTTCGCCGAGCGGGAGTTTCAAGTCGCACATCTCGGCGACTTCGAGCGTGCGCGTGACGGCGTCGGGGATGTGCTTGAAGATGTCGCGCATCTCGTCCGCGGAGCGGACGTACCACTGCGGGCCGCCGAAGCGCATCCGGTCGGTCTCGTTGACGGTGCGGCCCGTGCCGATGCAGAGCATCACGTCGTGGGCCTCGTAGTCGTCGCGGTTGAGGTAGTGCGCGTCGTTGGTGGCGACGAGCGGAATCCCGGTGCGCTTCGACAACTCGATCAAGTCCTTGTTGATCTTGATCTGATCTTCGAGCTGGTGATCCTGAATCTCTAAAAAGTAGTTGCCGCGGCCGAGTATGTCCTGGAACTCGTGCGCCGCGCGCGCGGCCTCGTCGAGCTTGCCGTTCTTCAGGTGCGCTTGGGGCACGCCGGAGAGGCAGGCGGAGAGGCCGATGAGCCCGCCGCTGCACTCGGAGAGCAACTCGCGGTCGATGCGCGGCTTGCGGTAGAAGCCCTCGCGGAACGCCTTCGAGGTGAGGCGCACGAGGTTGTGGTAGCCCTCGCGATCACGCGCGAGCAGGATCATGTGGTTGTAGGGCTTCTCGCCGCGCTTCGTCTCCGGCTTGTCGAAGCGGCTGCCGGGGGCCATGTAGATTTCGCAGCCGATCAGCGGCTTCACGTCGTGCGCCTTCATCTCCTTGTAGAAGGAGACCGCGCCGTACATGTTGCCGTGGTCGGTCATGGCGCAGGCGGGCATGCCCAACTCTTTGACGCGCTCGGCGAGCGGCTTGATCTGGATCGCGCCGTCGAGGAGTGAAAAGTCTGTGTGCAGGTGGAGGTGGACGAAGTCTGAGTTAGTAGGCATCGGAGGCGGCTGTCTGGAGAACCAAAGGAAAACTTCTGACGGCTGGGCCGGCGGCACGACCGGGCCGCGCCAAACTGCGACGCGGCCCGCTCAGTAGGAGCTTCGAGCGGCAGAAGAATAGCACACGGCGCAAGCCCCGCCGCGCGGCCGCAGGCCCGCGGGAGTTTTCCACCTGTGGAAAACTCCCGCGGGCCTGCGGCCCTGCCGCTAAATTCAGGGCAAACGCTTGATGTTGGACTCGGCGGCGGGCGCGACTCCAACATCTTGGGCCGTCGTGTGATCGGGCCGACGGCCGAATTTATCGCCGGAGCCGCGCGGCGCGCGACGGCCGCGAGTTTTCCGAGTTGTCTGTCGTGGGTCTCGGCGCTTCGAGATTCTATCGCCCGCCTTGTCGCTTCGCCGGTCAGGTGGTGTGCGCGCCGTCCGAGCGGGCGGCTGCTTTCGCCAGTTTGCCCCGCTCGGCTGATCGCCCGGCCTCGTCGGCTTGGTCGGCGGCCTGCCCGGTCGCGTCGGCTTGCCGTGCCGCTTCGGCGCGCTCCCGCTCCTCGAAGAGGCGTCCCGAAATTTCGAGAAAATCCTGCGCCGTGACGATGCCGACGAGCGTGCCGTTCTCGACGACGGGCAGGCAGCCCACCCGGCGCGAGCGCATGATGCGCGCGGCTTCGAGCGTCGGCGTGTCGGGGCCGACCGAGACGGGGTGCGGCTTCATGATCTCCTGGACGGTCAGTGCCTCCGCGTCGCCGCCGTCCGCGCGGCCGCGCGTGAGCAGCCGCAGCAGGTCGCGGTGCGAGACGACGCCGACGAGCCGGCCCTCGTCGTCTTCGACGGGGACGTGGCGGATGTGCCGCCAGTCCATCACGCTCGCGGCGAGATCGACGAGGTCGTTCGGCCGCACGGTGAAGAGGTCGGTGGACATGAACTGGCCGACGGTGCGGTAGCTGTCGAACCAGTCTTCGTTGTCGTCTTCGGCCGCGGCGACGGGCCAGCGGTGGACGGGATCGCCTTTGAGCTGGTGCTCGTGCATCGCGGAGGTCAGCGCGCGGTGGCGCGTCTCGCGCGTGCCCGCGTCCCCCATCGCGGCGAGCGACCCGAGCGCCCACGCCGCGCCGGTCTGCCCGGAGCGCACGCGCTCTTCGAGCGTGCCGAGGTAGAGATCGATGTCGGCGGCGTCAACGCTCGCGGACTGCAAGCCCTGCCGCGCGAGCGGGAGCAGTTGTTCGAGGATGAGGCGCGACGCGCTCAATGTTTGTCCGCCGAGCCAAGTCAACTGCGCCTTGAGGCCGTAGCGCGCGGCGGCGAAGAAGTTCGACTTCGCGTCGTCGAACGTCATCAGGCGCTCCACGTCGCCGTGCTCCTCGCGCAACGAAGACATCAGCCCGATAAGGAAGGCCGCGTTCGCCATCTCGTCGAGCGTGGTCGGCCCGGAAGGCAGCACGCGGTTCTCGATCCGCAGGTGTGCGCGGCCATCGCTGCCGATGCCGTAGCAGGGGCGGTTCCACCACCAGACCGTGCCGTTGTGCAGACGGAGCGCCTTCAGCTCCGGCGTCCCGCCCGCGTCGAGCACGGCCCACGGGTCTTCGTCCGTCTCCGTCGTGAGCAGGACGCGGAAGCGCGCGATGTCTTCGCGGAAGATATCGAGGATGGAATTTTGCACCCAAGCGTCGCCGAAGCCGACGCGCGTCGGGTCGCTGCGGACGGTCTGCGAGGGCGTGCGCGTGTCGGCCGAGTGCTGGAATAGGGCGAGGCGCGTCTCCTGCCAGAGGCGGTGGCCGACCCAGAGCGGCGAGTTGACGGCCGCCGCGAGGACGGGCGCGGTCGCGGCCTGCGCCCAGTTGTAGAGCGGCGCGAACTCCGCGGGGCCGACTTGCAGGTGAACCTGAAAGGAGGTGTTCGACGAGAGCAGCATGATGTTGTCGGACGTGGCCTGTATCTCGTCGAGCCCCTTGATGTGGACGGAGATGTCCTCGCCGCGCTGGCGCATGACGCCTTCGTTCAGGGCGTAGTAGCGCGGGTTCGGCGTCATGCTCTCAAGCGTCATGTCGGAGAGGCGGAGGGTGGGCAGGATGCCGGCGAGCAGCACGTCCGCGCCGAACTCCCGCGCGCCGTCGCGCACGCGGCCCGTCACCTCGCGCAGCTCCGCCTCCATGCGGCTCAGGCAGTCGCCCGAAAGCTCAAGCGGCGTCAGGTTGGCTTCGAGGTTGAAGCGCGCGATCTCGGTGGTCAGGCGCGGATCGTTGATGCGCCGCAAGACCTCGGTGGCGACGAAGGCCGGGCGCATCTCGCGATCCACTAAGAACATCTCCTGCTCGGCCCCGATGCGGCGGACATTCGTCTCGAAGCGTCCTTCCGCGAGCATCCGCTCCAGCGCGCGCAGGTCTGCGAGCAGGGCGCGCGTGAAGTCGCGCACCCGGCCGTCGCTTAGATTCTGGTTAACTTCGTGTTCGCCCATGATGGTTCCGCCGGAGTTTAAGTGACGGCTTCTTCCGGTTCAAGGCGGCGGCCGTTAGCGGCCGCAGGCTTCCCGTTATTCTGCCGCGCCGTCTGGCAACTGCCGTTACCCTCGGCGGCTAAATTAGCTGCCAATAAATGTCAGGGCGGCGGGCAAAATTCGGCACCCGCGCGGCCGTTTTGACCGAACTGACGCCCCGTAAGTCGCCTCCCAGCGAAAGCGAAAACCTTTAGCGAGATACACTTACGCCGCGTCGGCCGGCGGGCGGCGGCCACCCGGCATGAGATTTGTAAGTGCCTAGCATGGTCGTGTCATTTGCCCTGACGCGGCCGAATCTAACCGCGCCCCTCACTTACGGGCCGGTCGCGCGCCGCGGCGTTCGTACGCGCGCGGGAGCGCCGACGGCCACATCCCCCGAAGGAGACAAGAGGAGAACATGTCGAAAACCTTAAAGAGCCTCACGCAGGCGGCTTCCGGAATAACTCTACTGCTCGCGCTGGCGGTCGTCGCCGCCGCGCAGGTCAACACGAGCGGCACGGTGAACATGAGCGGCACCGTCTCGAAATTCGTCGAACTCAACTCGGGCGGGGCCGTGACCCTGACCGGCAACTCCGGCGGCGGCGTGACGACCGACGGCGTTGCCGACAACGCACTCGCCGTCGTCGTCAACCTCGGCGAACTCGGCCCGGCCAACACGAACAGCTTCGTCAGGGCGTCCGTGCCGCTCAAGGTTCGCAGCAACACCAACTACGTGCTCTCGATGAGCGCCACCGTCACGAGCAGCGCCACCTCCGCGAGCCGCATCCTCGCCTCCGACATCGGCTTCGGCCTCGGCTCCTTCACCCGCTCCTCGGCCGTCGGCGTCCACACGACGGGCGTTGACACCGACAACACTTCGGGCGACCCGACCAACGCCGCCAACGGCGCGGTCAACGCGACCACGGGCCGCTTCGAGTACACGGCCGCGCGCTCGCACCTCGGCGCGTTCTCGGCCTCGACCACGGTGCTGAGCGGCGCCCGCGTCCTGAACGCCGTGCCGCGCGCCAACACCAACGGCCTTGTCGTCCCGGCCGTCTTTTCCGTCAAGCCGCAATTCTACGAGGAAGGCTCTTTGACGGCGACCGCGACGTTCACCGTCGCCGCGCCGTAACCGACCCGGAAGCGTCGAAGGTTTCCCCCTACGCTTCTCAGGGCGCGTCCGCGCGTGAACTCCGGGCCGCCCGGCCGGGTTCACGCGCGGACGCACATGGCACGGGGCCCGAAGCCCCGCCGGCGAGGCCCAGCCCATGACGCAACGAAGCACCATCGCGGCGGCGTTCCTCGCCGGGCTGATGGTGCTTTGCGCGTCCGCGCGCGCGGCGGCCCAGCAGTTCGACATCGGCAGCGGCGGGCTGCCCGTCATCACGGGCGCGCGCGGCGGCTCGGTCACGGGCACTTCCGACGTGACGCAGAGCCTCGTCGTCAACGTGAACTTCGGCGAGGTCTCGCCCGTCAACACGAACAACGTCGTGAAGGTCGTCGTGCCGATCTCGATCCGCAGCACGTCGCCCTACCAAGTCTCGGTCTCGGCCGCGGGCACGTTCGACTCCAACCCGCAGGCCGTCCAGCGCACCGACATCGGCTTCGGCGCGAACAACATCCGCTCGCTCGGCCCGCAGGCGCGGCAGTGCAACGACAGCCCGCACGCCTTCCGCGCGCCCTTCAACAACGACCCAGCGACGAGCGCCGCGCTCGACGCCAACGGCCGCGCGGCCTACGCCTCTTCGCTCGCCAACCTCGGCGCTTCGACCGTCATCCTCAGCGGGCCTGAGCTGACGAAGGGCAACAACGTCACCAAGCGGGAGCCGGACAACGGCTACGTCTTCGACGCCATCTTCGCCATCCGGCCGCAGTTCTACGCCGCCGGCAACTTCAACCTGACGCTGACGTTCACCATCTCGGCAGGCCCGAACGTGCGCTGCTGAACGCGCCGCGAGTCGCCCGTTCTTTCCGCCGCCGGACGGGCCGCCCCTTTCCACCCGACACGCCAGCCACGCCCGAACGGCCACACGATCAGCCACCAGCCATGCTTTCACCCGCCACGACCGCAAAAACGCTCCGCGCCCTCGCCCTCTCGTCCGCGCTCCTGCTCGCCGCGGGCGGCGGGCTGTTCGCGCAAACCCCGCAAGCCCCCGCGCAGGAGCAAGCGCCGAGGCAGGACGGCATCGCGCTCGCCCCGGCGCGCTTCGAGTTGGAGATGGAGCCGGGCGCGGAGACGACCGTCGTCGTCAACCTCGACTACCACACGGCCAAGCCCAACGCGCAACCCTCCCGCATCCTCGCCACGCTCAACGACTGGAACCTCACCCCGCGCGGCGAGTTGGAGTTCTTCAAGGCGGGCACGCAAAAAGGTTCGGCCTCCCCGTGGCTCATCTACAGCCCCGGCGAGGTGCTCGTCGAGCCGGGCAAGACGCACTCGATCCGCGTGACCGTCACCGTCCCGAAGGACGCGGCTCCGGGCGACCACCTCGCGGCGCTCGTCGTCGAGCAGCGGCCCGACACCATCAAGCTCAACCGGAACGAACGGCAGATGCTCCTGCGCTACCGCATGGCCGCGCTCTTCTACGTCAAAGTCCCGCGGCTCGTGCGCGACGGCGCGCTCGCCGATCTCAAGGCGAGCGCGGACGAAGAAGGCGTCGTCGTCACGCCGACGCTGAAGAACGCGGGCAACAGCGTCATCCGCCCCACAGCCTCGATCACCGTCACGGACGCGTCGGGCAAGACGGTCGCCCAAGTGCCCGAGGGCGAAACGCTCCCCGTCCTCGCCAACTCCGAGCTGACGCAGCCGGTGCGACTCGCGCAACCCCTGCCGCCCGGCGAGTATTCCGTCAGCTACCGCGTCAGCTTTCAGGGCCACGGCAAAGCCACCGAGGGCGTCACCACACTCGTCGTCGCGGAGAAAGCGACCACCCCGGCCGCGACCTCCAACTGAGAAGCCCGCCTGACAGGGGCCGGCCGTCGCGGCCGTTTGCGCGGACGCGGCGGCCCAAATCTCTCCCCGTTAAAGCGCGAAACGCCTGCGGCCGAAAGTCGCAGGCGTTTCGTCGTTACCGGGGATGAATGATCAGACGAAGCGGCGGGTCGTAAATTCTCGGCCGACCCGTAGGACGCGGCGACGACTCAGAACTGCTTGCGCTCCGGCGGCTTCGGCGAGACGGCGAATCTGATGTCGCCCGTCTCCGCGCCGGCCACGACCGTCACCTGCAACGAGGCCGCGGCGGGCGTTTGTGCGCCGTCCTTCGCGCCGGCGCGGCGCGCTCCGGGAAGAGGCTGGCCGGCGGCGGCGAAGGCGCGGACGATTGTTTCGTCGGGCAGCGTCTTAACGTCCACGACGAGGACGTGGAGGCCGGGCGCGAGGTCGGCGACGACGAACTGCCCCGACTCGTCCGTCAGCGTGTCGCGCCCGGTGCTGGTCACGACGCGCACGTCCGCGAGCGGCTTCTCGTCGGCGTCTTGGACGCCGTCGCCGTTCGCGTCGAGCCAGACCGCGCCGGTGACGCGGCCCGTGCGCGCCGTCCTGAAATCGACGACCGTGTTGAAGCCGCCGCTCAAGCTGACGGCCCGCGACTCGTCGCCGAGGATCGTCAGGTCGGCGCGCACCGAGAGCAGGTCGAGCGCGACCGTGTGCTCGCCCGCCTCGGCGTTGTCGATGCGATACGTGCCGCTCCCGTCCGTCGTGACGGAGAGGTTGCCGTCAACCCGCACGCGGACGTTGGCCTGCGGCTGATCGACCCCGGCGTCGTAGCGCCCGTTGAAGTTCAAATCCTGATAGACGCGGCCCGACACGGAGCCGTAACGCTTGAGCGCGGCGGCCGACGGGTCGGCTTCCGCGCCGGCGCGGCGCGTGAAGAAGAGGGGGCCGCGCAGGGAGAGGTGGAGCTGCGAGCCGGTCTGGAGGTGGCCGTAGGAGACGTGGAGCGTCTGGCGGAACGGGAGGTTGACGCTGGCGTTCAGGCGCTGGTAGGGGCGGAAGGGCGAGTTGGCGCTGCGGCTGTAGCCCAGCCCCGCGCCGAGGCTGACGCGCTTCGACAGGAGCGACGGCGTCAGCCAGTCGAGCGTGCCGGCCAGAGTCCCGTTGCCGCCGAAGGTCTGGCTGATTTGCAGCGAGTCGGCCTCGCGCAGCCGGAGGCGCGCGCCGAGCTGGGCGTGCTGGTAGGTGTCGCCGGAGTTCTTGATCCGCGACGCGTTGGCGAAGAGCGACCAGCGGTCGAAATTCTTCGACGCGTTGACGAGCGTGTAGGAGCCGCCGCCCGCGAGCGCCGTGCGGTACTCGGTGTGCGAGACGAAGAGGCTCGTGAGATACCGCGGCGGGGTCAGGTTGAAGGTGGCGGTGGTGAAGCGCTCCTGCGAGTCGCGCTGGTGCGGGCGCGAGGACGCGGTGTCGGTGACGGAGGCGGTGAGCCAGCGGCGCGGGCTCCAAGTCAGCCCGACCGAGCGGAGGTTGGCGGCCGAGGCCGCGCCCGCCTGCGCCGCCATGAAGTTGCGGCTGTTGAAAGTGTAGTGGCCCTGAACCGACAGGTCGTCGCGGAGGTTGAACGAGCCGGAAACGTCGGCCGCCGCGCCCGCGCCGTCCGTCTCGACGCCCTCGGCCTGCCAGCCCGCGAACGTCCCGACGCCGAAGTCCGCGCGCAGCGCGTAGCGGGCGGACGACGCGCGCAAGCCCGCCGTCAACATCTGCCCCG
>DATCVD010000883.1:0-5263 GCA_036567125.1 Pyrinomonadaceae bacterium
CCGAAGAGCAGCGCGAGGCCGACCCCCGCCCACGCCGCGCGCCACCCGTACCCGACGACCGCCGCGCCGACCGCGGGGAAGGCCACCATGAAGCCCACGCTCAGCGCGACCGTGTAAGCCGCCATCGCGAGGCTCAAACGCCGCACGAACCACTGCCCCACCATCGTGATGCTGACGACCGAGAGCGCGCTCTGGCCGAGGCCGCGCGTCAGCATGACGAGCAGCGCGAGCGACGCCGCGCCGCGCGCGCCCGCCATCAGCAGCACGACCGCGCCGAGCGCCGCCGAGACGACCGTCAGCACCGCGCGGCTGCCGAAGCGGTCGATCAGACGGCCGACGCCGAGCGCGAAGAGCGCCCCGGCGAGCGTCGCCCACAAATTGATCTGCGCGAAGGCGACGCGGTCGATCCCCAAGTCACCGATCAGCCCCTCGGTGACGAGTCCCAGCCCTTGCGTGCGGCCGGGCAGCGTGCCGACCATCGCCAGCGCGGCCAGCGCGACGCTCACCCAGCCGTAATAGAACGGGAGCCTGACGGGGCCGACGGCCGGGCCTCGCAACTGTGCGCTTAAAGAGTCCATGCGGTTCCAGTTCTTCGGACAACCCCCGCGCCCTCGTCGCGGCGGCTCAGTCGCGCGCGCCGCCCGGCGAATGATTGAGCGCCGCGCGCGGCGTCGAGTCGCGCGCGGCGACCAGCCAGACGAAGATCAGCGCCGCGCACAAGAGCAGGCCCGCCCAGCGCACGAAGCCGGCGGCGAAGACGACCGTGCCGTTGAAGACGATGAAGAGCAGGAACGCGTGCCACGCGGCGACGAGCGGCCACGGGCGGCGACGGTAAGCGCCGAGGCCGCCCGCCCACCACCAGCCTGCGTCCGCGACCCACAGGGCCGCGAGCGCGTAGTTGACGTAGAGGCCGCCGCCCCAGTCGAGGCCGAAGAGCGCGGCGGTCTGCCGCGCCGTGTCGCGGTAGGCCGCCGCGTGACTCCACGCGTGGTGGAAGTGGAAGGCGCAGGCGAAGTGCGCGAGCAGCGCGGCGCACGCCGCAGTCCAAAGCAGCCTCGCGCGCGCATCCCAAGCCGGCCGCCCGCGCGCGAGCGCGTAACAGATCGCCCCCGCGAAGTAGCCCGCGACGGCGATCCAGATCGTCAACTTGGTCAAGACTTCGCCGCCGCCCATCGGCAACTTCTTTAACGACTCGCCGCGCCGCGATCTTCAAAAAACCCGAAGCGCCGCGCTTTTGACGCGTCGCGTTTTTAACGACTCGCCGCGTCGCGCGCGGCCGCCGAATCGTCCGCGCGATGCGCCTGCGCCAGATGCAGCGCCGCGCCGAGTCCGGCCCCCAGCCCCAGCCCGTAAGCCGCGCCCCAGAGCAGCATCCCCGTCGGGCCGCCGACCGCGTCGTTCAGCGCCGAGCCGATGAAGTAGCCGGCGGAGTTTGCTACGAAGAGCGCGCCCGCCAAGTTCAACGCCCTGCGCGCCGCGCCGAACCCGGCGGCGAAGACCGCGGCCATCAACAGGGAACCGGCGAGCGATCCCACCCACTCGCCCGCCGCGCCGCGCAACAGGAAGTAGGCCGCGACCCACCCGACGGCGTACGCGAAGAACGCCGCGCCGAACAGCAGGTAGAATCGCGGCAGACGCCAGCGGCCGCGGGCGAGCGTGCCCAGCGCGCCGCCGCCGAGCAGGATGAAGAGCGCAGTCCACGCGAGGTAAGCGCCGTAGAGTCCGAGCCGCGCGTACATCCACCGCTCGGCGAAGGCGACCGTCGAGAAGACGCACAGGCTCACGAGGCCGAAGCCGAGCGCGCCAATGAAGATCGAGCGCCCGAGGCTCGGAGTCGGCCGGTGTTTCGTCTCGGACATCGCTTCACCCCCCGCTTAAGGCGGCCCGCGCGAGTTAACGACGGGCGCGGTTTTTTAAGTGCGCGGGGCCGCGGCCCCCCGCAGTCGTCGGCTAGACGAGGCTCGCCAGAGTCGACAGCAACTCGGACGCCTCCACCGGCTTCGGGACGTACATCTGAAAGCCGCTGGAGAGAACCTGCGTCCGCTCCCTGATGCCGACGTAAGCCGTCAGCGCGACGGCCGGGATCGTCCCGCCGTCTTCGGGCGCGAGGGCGCGCAGCTTACGGATGAACGAGTAGCCGTCTTCCCCCGGCATGGCGATGTCGCTGACGATCACGTCCGGCTTCCACTCCCTGATCGCTTCGAGCGCGTCGCGCACGTTCGTTCGCGGCCGCACCTCGACGCCGCTCTGTGCGAGCGCGGCCGAGAGCAGTTCGAGCGTGTCCTCCTCGTCGTCAACCAAGAGTACGCGCAGCCCCTTCACGCCGTTCGGCCGGACTGCCCGCCCCGCATCGACGGACCAGGATCGCTCCGCCCACGACAAGTGTCCGCCCGCTTCATCGACTCCGGCCGGGCGCGCCTCCGCGAGCGGCAGCCGGACGGTGAAAGTCGCCCCCCGCCCTTCGCCCCCGCTCCTGACTTCGACCGCGCCGCCGTGCAGCTCGACGATGTGGCGGACGATTGCCAAGCCGAGGCCGAGGCCGCCGTGCGCCCGCGTCGTCGAGCCGTCGGCCTGCCGGAAGCGGTCGAAGACGTAGGGCAGAAACTCCGGCGCGATCCCTTTGCCCGTGTCGGAGACGACGATCCGCGTCTCCGCGTCGGCGCTTTCGAGTTCGACCGTCACCTCGCCGCCTTCGGGCGTGAACTTGACGGCGTTCGACAGCAGGTTCCAGACGACCTGCCGGAGCCGGTCGGGATCGGCGTGGGTCGGCCGCGGCTCGAAGTCGAAGCGCATCCGCAGCCGGATGCTTTTCGCCTCGATGGACGGGCGCAGCGATTCGACGGCCGTCTGAATCACCGGCGCGAGCGAGGCCGGCCGCGCGCTGATCCTGAGCTTGCCCGTGATGACGCGCGAAACGTCCAAGATGTCTTCGACCAGTTGGGCCTGCGCCTTCGCGTTGCGGTAGATCGTCTCGACGGCGCGGCGCGCGTAGTCCTCGTCGCAGTTGCCGTCGCACAGCATCCGCGACCAGCCGATGATGGCCGTCAAAGGCGTGCGCAGCTCGTGCGAGACGGTGGCGAGGAACTCGTCCTTCAGGCGGCTCGCCTCTTCGGCCTCGCGCCGCGCCGCGCGCTCGCGCCTCAAGAGTTCTTCGCGCTCCTGCTCGGCCTGCTTGGCGCGCGTGATGTCGATGTACGTGCCGATGCAGCGCGCCGCGCGCCGGGACGCGCCCGCGCCCTCGAAGAACGCGCGGCCGCGAACCTTGATCCAGCGCGTCCGCCCGTCGGTGCGGACGATGCGCTGCTCGACTTCGAACTCCTCCGCGCCGCCCGGATCGAGCGCGGCCGCGACGCGGCGCAGCACCTCGTCGCGGTCGTCGGGGTGGAAGCGCGACTGCACCAGCGCGAAGGTGAGCGGCTCGTCGGGGCGGAAGCCGTAGATTTCGCGGCCGACCTCGTCGGTCTGGACGGCGTCGGTCAGCAGATCGATCTCGAACGTGCTGATCCGTGAGATGCCGACGGCGAGGCGCAGCCGCGCCTCCGACTCGCGCAGGGTCGCCTCGTTGCGGAGTTTCTCGGCCGCGAGCCACGCGCGCTCGCCGACCGCTTCGAGGAACGTGACTTCCCGCTGCGTCCAGCGGCGCGGCTTGTCGTCGCTCAGCCAGAAGACGGCCACCCAGCGCCCGTCGGTGAAGAGCGGGATCGAGACGTAGCTCCGCTCGCCGTAAGGCTCGTAGGTCGTCTGGTAGATCGCGGCCGTGCGCGGATCGTTTTCCGCGTCGTGGTTGACGACGACGCGGCCGCTTTTGACCTCTTCGAGCGTCTCCCTGCTGTAGTCGGAAATCCTGTACTCGCCGGCCACGGGCGGCACGCCGCTCCGGCAATGCTCGTGCCTGATCACGCCGCGGTTCGCGGCCTCGTCGATCTCGATGAAGAGGCAGCGCGCGGCGGCGAGGTGTTCGCTCGTGGCCCTCGTCGCCTCGCGCAGCAGTTCCCCCGGCTTGAGATCGCCGAAGCGAATCTTCTCGCCGAGTTCGAGCAGGAACCGGCGGTCGAGTTCCTCGCGCCTTCGCTCGGTCACGTCGCCGACGACGCCGAACAGCCGCGCGGCCCCGCCGTCCGCGCCGGCGACGGCCTCGCTGAAGCTGGCGACGGTGCGGACGGCGCCGCCCGGCAGGACGACGCGGTACTCGATCTCAAGCCGCGCGAGCGCGCGCATCGAGGCTTGCGCCTCGGCCGCGACGCGCGGGAAGTCCGCGGGGTGGATGCGGTCGAAGACCTCCCCGGCGCGCGCGCCCTCGCCCTCGGCGAAGCCGAAGATTTCGCGGCCCCGCGCGTCGAGCACGACGGCCCCGCTGCGCACGTCCCACTCGAAGGTTCCGAGCTGCGCGACGGCGAGCGCCGCGTCGAAAAATCTGGCGTCGCCCGCCGCCCCCCGGCCGGCCGCGTCGCGCGGGTCAGGCTCCCCTTTGTTTCCACCCATTGGCTTTTGCAAGATTCACGAACCGAGTCCGGTGATAGTACCCCGGATGGCGCTCGCTCCGTAACCCGCCGGGGCGGCCGTGGCGGCGCGCAAATACCGGTTGACTCCCAACTTAAAGGGGGATATAAGGCGCGCTGTCGAACGCGGGCGGGCGGCCGCAACCTCGTTGGCGTAATCCTCACGAGATTCCGCCAAGCTCACATCACCTCGGCAGCCGAGAGGGTTTCATTTGCGGGGGCGGGGAGGAGTCGCGCGCCCCGCCTCTGTCGGCCGGCGCGATCACGCGAACGCCCGCCGGACGGTTTCGCGGGCCGTCGTGCGCCGCGCACAACGGCGAACAAGCCCGCGACGCCGGGCCGACCGGCTTTCGAGTTAAAGCTCACCGAGGGGCCACAGCCATGAAGGAAGACGACGAAGACGAGCAACCCACCGGCTCCCCCGGCGCGCGGGGCAGCGCGCCCGCGGGGAAGCCTTTCGATCCATCCGATCTCGACGAAAACGCGGCCGCCCCGGCGGACACCTCGCGGCCTACGAGGGCCGTGCCCATCGGCCGCCCCATCAGCGAGGCCGAGTACAGCCGGCGGAAGGAGCGGGCCAGAGACGAAGACCTGCCCGCCGGCTCGCGGCCCGCGCAGGAAGACCCGGCCCACCACGAACGGGACGAATAAAGGAGACAGACATGCCTAGTTCCAGAAAATCCACCGCACGGAAGAGCGGCAAGCAGGCGTCGAAGAAGCGGGCGGCCACGACGAAGCGGGCGGCCGCCGCCTCCGCCGCCGCC
>DATCVD010000884.1:0-2368 GCA_036567125.1 Pyrinomonadaceae bacterium
CGCGCGCGCGAGCCGGCTGACGACCTCGTCCGCGACTTCGGGGCGCAGCGCGGCAAGCCCGCGCTCGTCGTCCGCGATGGCGCGGCGGAGCAAGGTTTCGATGTCCGAGTCTTCGAGCGGCTTGAGGACGAGGACGCGCGAGCGCGAGAGCAGCGCGCCGATCACTTCGAACGACGGGTTCTCGGTCGTCGCGCCGACGAGCGTCACCGTGCCGTCCTCGACCGCCGGCAGCAGCGCGTCCTGCTGCGCCTTGTTGAAGCGGTGTATCTCGTCGACGAAGAGGATCGTGCGGCGGCCCGCGCCCCTCGCCTCGCGCGCGCCGGCAATCGCCTCGCGCAAATCTTTGACGCCGGAGAAGACGGCCGAGAGCGCGACGAACCGCGCGCCCGCGTGGCCGGCGAGCAGCCGCGCGAGCGTGGTCTTGCCCGTGCCGGGCGGCCCCCACAGTATCAGCGACGGGAGCGCGGCTTGGCCCTCGACGAGACGGCGGAGTATCCGCCCCTCGCCGACCAGTTGCTGCTGCCCGACGAACTCCGCGAGCGAGCGCGGCCGCATCCGCTCGGCGAGCGGCGCGTCAGTCTTGGCGGCCGGGGCGTCCGTATCGCGCGCGGGCGGCGCGTCCGTGTCGTCGAACAGTCGCTCGGTCTTACGTCGCGGCATCGGTTAAAAACTTTGACTCTGCGGCGCGTCCGTGGCAGCATTCGCCAAAACAAGGTCTACCGGAAGCAAATTTTCGCAGACGCGGCCGGAAATTTTTTTCGTAACGAGATTAGCACAATTCGCGCGCGCCGGGCCTCGGCGCGGGCCGCGAACGTTTTGCGCCGCGGACGGAACGGGCCTCGCCGGATGTTCGTATAGGTGTCGTGGGCGCGCGGCCGTCAAATTTAAAACGCGCCTGACGCGGAATGAGGTGGCGGGCATGAATAACGGACTGAGAGTCATCGGCATCATCTTCCTCGCGCTGTTCGCGCTGGTCGTCGTGCTGCCGCTCGTCGGCGCGGCCGTCGGGCTGGTGACGGGCGTGCTGGGTCTGCTGGTCAGCTTGGCGGTCGCGCTGATCAAGCTGGCGGTCTTCGTGGCCGTCGTCTATCTGGTGCTGGTCGGCGTGCGCGCGCTGATCCGCTGACGCGCGCCGAGAACGCCGGAACACACGCCCCCGCGCGGCGCGCGCGCCGCGCGGGGGCGACGTTCAACGGAGCGGCCCATGTACTGTCAAAGCTGTGGCGCGGAGATACAGCCCGGCCTCCACTTCTGCAACCGCTGCGGCGCGCAGGTCGCGACCGTCGCGGCGGCGCAGGCCGAGCGCGTCGTGTTCGTGCCGGGCGACGCGTCCGGCCCGGTGCGCTGGATCGCGGCGACGATCTGCCTGACGATGATCCTCGGCTTCGCCCTCCTCTTCACCGCCGTCGGCCACCTCGCGGGCCGGGGCGTGACGACCGATCCGCTCGTCGTCATTTCGGCAGTCGGGCTGATCGGCATCTTCGTCGTCGAGTTGTCGCTCATACGCATGATGTCGCGCCTGCTCTTCGAGGGGAGGGCACAGGCCCAACTGACGGCCGCGCGGCAGGCGGGCCCGGGCGAGCTGCGCCCGGCCGCCGCGCCGCAACTCACGCAGCCCGCTGTCACGACCGGCCCGATGCACAGCGTCGCCGATCACACCACGCGCACGCTCGAACACGCTTACAGGGGGCCGCGCGCCTGAACGCCCGGCCTCAAGAAACTCCCCGCCCGTCTCTTTCCCGCCGCTAAAAAAAGTCCACGAAGTCCGCGCCGGGCCGCGGTCGCGCCCACCGCAGTTGACTAAGTGTGCGCCTCGGTGATACTCAGTTGTCGTTCCGCACCCGAGCGGCCGCGACCGACCGCAATCATCGACGGCTCATTTCGCCAACACTTCGCCGGACGCGTCCCTCCACTTTCAAAAAAGGGGTTCAAAGAAAATGCTACACCTCACGCGCCGGTGGGGCGGTTTCGCGCCCGGACTGTGCCGGCCGCGCCGCAAGTCATACGCAGTCCCCGTCGCGCTCGCCGCGTTGATGCTGCTCTGTTCGTCGCCGCTGCCGTTCTCCGCCCCGTCCGTCGCGCGCGCGCAGGACACGCTGACGGGCGCTTTCCAGGGGACGGTGACGAACAGCGTCACGGGCGAGTCGGTCGCGGGCGCGGCCGTCGAGATCATCAACCGCGAGACGGGCCAAGTGATCCCGAAGACGACCGACACGCGCGGCCGCTTCTACCAAGGCTTGCTCAGCCCCGGCCTCTACACGATCCGCGTCTCGGCCGCGGGGTTCGTCACGCAGGAGGTGGTGCAGCGGCTCTTCATCTCGCGCGCGGGCGAGGTCGTGCCCGTGCCCGTCGCGCTCGAACCCGCCCC
>DATCVD010000885.1:0-4933 GCA_036567125.1 Pyrinomonadaceae bacterium
CGGCGCACAGTTACTTTCTAAACTTCAACGGACTCGACCGCTACAGCCGGCAGGGCGTCAACTTCACCTTCGACCGCGCGGGCAGGCGCTACGCTTACGACGGCGCGTGCTGGCGCGAGATACTGCGACGCCACCCGCGGAGCCTCGAAGCGGCGCAGGCTCGCGCGCGTCTCGCCGCGCCGGCGGGGAAGTGAGCGCGCGCCCGCGGCGACGACGGAAGTTAGCGGTAAGCGGACTAGGGAAGCTAGCGGCGACGACGGAAGCTGGCGGCGACGACGGAAGCTGGCGGCGAACGCACGACGGCCGCGGCCGGAAGATGCTTAACCGTCTTTGCCTCTTCCGGCCGCGGCCGTCGTGTGTCACCGCGCGCGGCCCGTTAGCTTCGCGCCCCGGCGCGCGTCACCTGTAGGTCTGAATCATCTCGGTGAAGTCCCACGTCGGCGCGTAGGGCAGGTCGGTTCCGGCGATGACGTTGCGGGTCGGGTCGATCCAGTAGTAGCTGCTGCCGCTCTGCACCTTGAAGGCTTGCCCGGTCTGCGGATCGACCACGCGCGTCTGGCCGATCAGCACGTCGCCGCGCTGCTCGCTGATGCGCTCCCAAGAGGCCCAACGCTCGGCCTGCGTCTGCCGCTGTAGCTCCGCGGAGTGCTCCCGGACGCGCCGGTACTCCTCGTAGAGCCTCTGGGTGGCCCCCCGCTCGGCGTACCACCACTGGAGGTTGACTTGGGTGGTGGCGAGCATCCTTTGGAGCACGGCGTCGGCCTGCGTCGCGCGGTCGGCCGCGGCGAAGAAGCCTTCGAGCCGTTGGACGTTCCACATGTTGGCGACTCCGGGGGCGACGGTCATCATCGTGACCACGAACAGGTAGCCGACCATCGTCCCGCCGCCCGACTCGCAGGTGAAGGTCACCTCGCCCGCCGTGTAGTGGTTCCCTTGCAGCAGCATCCCCTGCGCGCCCATATTCTGGAGGTAGTCGGGCCGCTCCCTCTGGCTGAGCCACCGGATTTGGCCGCACGTTTGCCCCCAGTTCCGCTGGACGTAGTCGGCCGCGAATTGCGTGGCCGGCGTGTGGCGCAGGATGAAGTAGCCGCCGCCCGACGCCCACTGCCCTTCGAACTGGCCCAGCGTCATCAGCGTCTCGTTCGGCTCCATGAACTCGTGCGGGATGCTCACGTCGCCGGAGCGGACGAGCACCCGCCCGTCGGGCGACTGCGCCACCGTCTCCGACACCTTGCTGAACATGCCGACGCGCCTGACCCCGCCGATGACGTGCCAGCCGGCCGGGACTTCGCAACTGTAGGCGGTCTCGGCCGGATCGACCCAGCGCTGGAATTGCAGGCCCGCGAGCGGGTCGGAGTCGCGGCCCTGTTGCCCGCCGTCCGGGACGTGCGTGACGCGGAAGCTGCCGAGGATGCGCGCGAACGTGGATTCGAGCGAGTCGAAGCGCGCCGGCTCGGCCGCGACGCCGTAGAAGAAGCCGGTCGCGCCCTCCGGCGTGTTCGCCCACCAGAGCGCGGTCATCTCGCGCAGCTCACGCGTGTCAGCGCCGACCGCGCGCACGCCGTTCGCGCCGAACTGCCAGCCGCGCGGCGGCTCGTCCCAACGCTGCCGGGGCCAGAACCGTTTGGAGAGGTTGACCAGCACGCCCTGCGCGCGCCCGATGTCGAGATCGCCTTCGACCTTGACGGGCAGGATCGTCACGCGCTCGCGGGCCGGCCCCGCGACGGTGACGCGCCCGCCCTCGGCCGTCACGCCCCACCCGACCGGAACCTCGACGGCGAACCCCGCCGGGTCTTGATGAACAGTCCAGTTTTGCGCGTCCATGTTCGTCCTCAGCTCGAAGGCCCGAAGCGCAGCCGGTATTCGAGCGAGTTGATGAAGCCGCCGACCATCGTGCGGAAGTCCGACGGGTTGGCGTTCAGGTAGGCGAGCCACGCGCTGAAGCCGGTCGGCTCGGGGTCGCGCCTGAGGTAGCCGAAGTACTGCATCGAGACGAAGGCGTCGTTGTACATCCGCTGCTGCACCTCCGCGCTCTCGACGATCTCCATCAACACCTGCGCGCGCGTCTTCGACTGGTTGTCGAGCGCGGCGACGAGCTGCGCCTTGTTCGAGAGCGTGACGCCGGCCGTCTGCTCCAGCCGATCAACGTAAGCCTGATTCGACAGCCCGTCGTAAATCGCCCTGAAGTCGGCGCGCTGCACCCACTCCTGCGCGAACTCCACGCGCGCCGCGAGCACCTCGGCCGCCGTGTCGGCCGTGACGCGCTGCGAGTCGCGCGTGAAGTCGCGGTAGTTGGGGTTCGTGCCTAAGCTGACCTTGTAGAAGCGGATCACGTAGTAGCCCTTCATGAAGAACTCGACGCTGCGGAAGAAGCTGGACGAGACCATGACGTGGTCGCAGTCGATGCGCGGCGGCTGGCAGGCGGTGAGCGAGTTGACCCACCCCTGAAAGCCGGCCGGCTCGCCCTCGCGGTTGAGGAAGTCGATGTAGTGCATCCGCACGAAGAAGGGCGGCGTGTAGACCGGATTCGCCGCGGCGGAGGCGTCGTTGTCCGTGATGCTCACGCCCGTGGCCGCGGGGCTGCCGAGCGCGGGGCCGCCCGTGGGGCTGGAGAGCGTGACGTTGAAGTTCTCCGGGCCTTCGACGTAAACATCGTCGGTGAGGAAGATGCGCACCGCCTTCGAGGTCTCCCCGGCGGCGAAGCGCAGGGTGACAATGCGCGTCGTGAAGTCGCAGCGCTCGGAGGCCACGCTGTTGACCACGTCGCAGCGCAGCACGGCGGCGTCGGGCGCGGTCGCTACGTTGACCGTCGCGGCTGACGCGTTGTCGCCCGCGCGCTCGACCGTGACGGCGACCGAGCCGTCGCCCTCGCCCGCGAAGTAAGCGGTCGCGCTGAACTGAAACGTCTGCGGCGCGGGCGTCGGGGTCGGGGTCGGGGTCGGGGTCGGCGTCGGGGTCGGCGTGGGAGTCGGTGTCGGTGTCGGAGTTGGGGTCGGCGCTGCCGAGCTATCGATCTTCGTCACGAAGGCGTCGTTGCCCCCGGCGTTGGCTGCCTGCGCCGCGTTGAGTGTCGGGAAGTCGGTCGCCGAGGCGGTAAAGCCGGCAATGTACATGCTGGCGGCCGAGTCCACCGCGATGGCGAGCGCCCGGTCAACGCCGCTGCCGCCGAGGTAGGTGGAGAAGATGCGCGCCGAGCCGTCCGGCCTGAGCTTCGTCACGAAGGCGTCAAAAGCTCCGCCGTAAGTGGCCTGTGTGGGGTCGGTCAACGGAAAGTCTGCCGCCGAGCCTGTGATTCCCACGATGTATGCGTTGGCCGCGGAGTCCAACGCGATTCCGTCGCCGGTCTCCACGCCCGTCCCGCCGAGGTAGGTGGAATAGACGTAGGCCGAGCCGTCCTCGCTGAGCTTCGTCACGAAGGCGTCCTGAGTGCCGCCGAACGTGCCGTCGAGGGCGTTGGCACGGGGGAAGTTGCCCGAAGATGTTGTCCCCACGATGTGGGCGTTGCCGGCGGAATCCACGGTGATGTCGGCCCCGTTGTCGTTGCCCTCGCCGCCGAGGTAAGTCGAATAGGCGAGCGCCGAGCCATCGGGGATGATCTTCGCGACGAAGGCGTCGCCGGTCGGGAAGCCGCCGCCGAACTTGGCCTGAATGGGGTTGAGCGTGGGGAAGTTCTCCGATCTGGTCTGTCCTGTGACGTAAGCGTTGCCCGCGGAGTCAACGGCGATGCCCGAGCCGTTTTCAAACCCGCCCTCCTCGCCGAGGTTCCCGCCGAGGTACGTGGAATAGACGAGCGCGTTGCCGGCCGCGTTGAGCTTCGTGATGATGACGTCGGCGCCGGGGCCGCCGCTGTACGCGGCCTGAATGGGGTTGAGCGTGGGATAATTATCGGAGGTGGTGCGGCCCGTAATGTAGATGTTGTTGGAAGAATCGAGGGCGATGCCGCCGGCGGCGTCGAAGATGTCGCCGCCGAGGTAGGTCGAAAAGACGAGGGCGTCGCCGTCCGCGTTGAGCTTCGTCACGAAGGCGTCGGAGAGGCCGCCGCGGTAAGTGGCCTGAAAGGCGTTGGCGGTGGGGAAGTCGTTGGAGTGCGTCTCGCCCGCGAGGTAAGCGTTGCCGTCCGCGTCCACGCGGATGCCGAAACAGCGGTCGTCGCCGTTGATGTTGGTGATGACGGGGTCGCCGCTGCCGCCGAGGTAGGTGGAATAGACGAGCGCGTTGCCGTCCGCGTCGAGCTTCGTCACGAAGGCGTCGCGCTGGCCGCCGAGTTGGCCGCTGCCGAACGTGGAGTCGAAGGCGTTGGCCCTGGGGAAGTCCGGCGAGTCGGTTTCGCCGCAGACGTACGCGCTGCCGGCAGAGTCAACGGCGATGTCGTTACCCACGTCGCCGCTGTTGCCGCCGAGGTAGGTGGAATAGACGAGGACGGGATCGATGACGAGCGGCGCCGAGCGGTCGTACTCGCCGACGCTGAAGCCGACGCGCCCGCGCGAATCGATGGCGTAGCCGCCCGCGACCTCGCGGCGCTCGCCGCCGACTTCCTGATAGACGACCGGCTTCGGCTGCCGGACGACCGCGTCGCCGAGCGTGAGCACGAGATCGCCGGCCGCGTCCGTCTCGACCTTGTCCGCGCCGTCGAACCTGAGCTTGACGGCGCTCGCCTCGCGGCCGGGCGCGACGACGAAGTCGTATTCGAGCTGCCGCTGGTTGCCGTAATAGACGAGATCGACGCCCGGATAGACTTCGGCGTAGCGCACGCGCCCGTAGGTCGGGACGTTCGTGCGCCACTTCGACGGATCGGGGCCGATGAAGTAGTTGACCCTGCCCGCCGGCTCGCCCGCGCCCGCGACGGCCGCCGACTCGTTCGAGCCGACGAGTTTCATGCGGAGAACTTTCGCCGCTTCGCGCCGCGCCGCGCCGACCGGATCGCCGCCCCGGC
>DATCVD010000886.1:0-2910 GCA_036567125.1 Pyrinomonadaceae bacterium
CGCGGCGGCGCGCGCCGCCTCCTCGCCCAACGCCTGCATCTCCTCGCGCAGCAGGCGGCGCTCGACTAGCAGCTCTTTGAAGAACCAGCGGCGCGTGAGGTAGAAGCGGACGGCGCGCGCGCCGCCGACGAAATCGTCCATCTTCTCGGAGAAGCGCACGGCCGTCCAGCCCGCGAGCGGCGCGACGAGGAGCACGACGGCGGCCGCGGCCCAGCCGCCGAGCGCGTAGCCGACGAGGGCGAGCGCGAGCCACGTCAGCGGGAACAAGAGCATCGAGGCGACGATCTTGATCGTCGAGATCATGTCGTCGCTCTTATTCGAGAACCGCGTGGCGAGGGAGCCGGTCAGCTTGTAGGTCGGGTAGTGAAGCAGCGCGCCGGCGAGCGCGAGCGGCGCGAGAAACAGCACGGGCAGGACGCGCGCGAGCAGGTGGCGCGCGATCCCCCGGAAGCCGGCCTGCGGCGCGGAGAGGTCTTTTGCGTCAACGCCGGCCAGACGCAACTGCTCCTCGTAGCGGCGCACGCGCGCTTCGAGCGCACTGAGGCGTGCCGGGTCGCGCTCGAAGTGGAAGGCGTAGCCGTCGAGGAACTGTTGACGCAGTGAAAGCTCGCGCCGCAGCGTGCGCGCGCCCTCCGACCCGGCCGAGAAGATGCGCTCGGCGCGCGCGACGAGTTCGACCGCGCTCTCGTGCTCGGCGTTCAAGGTCACGTCGCGCAGCGCCAGCCAGACGCGCTCGCGCAAACGGTGGACGGCCTCGCGCGGCGGCTCGCCGTCCGCGTCGAGCGCGACCGCGTCGACCGTGACGGGTTCGCCGAAGTGGAGCAGGGCGGCGCTGCGGAAGGCGGTCTTCGCCGTGTAGTAAATCCCGGCCGGGACGATGCGGAGATCGATTTTGGGATCGCTCGACGCGACGGCGAGCGCGATGCGCGCCGCGCCGGTCTTGAAGGGCCGCAGCTTCGCGTCGTTGTGCGAGACGCCTTCGGGGCAGATGGCGATGGTTCCGCCGCGGCGCAAGAGTTCCCCGGCGCGCTCGAAGGTCTCGCGGTTGCGCGCCGGATCGGAGCCTTCGTCCTGCCTGCGGTAGACGGGGATCGCCTCCATCGCGCGCACGAGCCACCGGATGACCGGCGTCCGGAACAGCGGCTCCTTCGCCAGAAACGAGACGCGCCGCGGCGCGTGGCACAGCACGAAGACCGGATCGACGAGCGCGTTCGGGTGGTTGACGACGAACAGCACCGCGCCGCCGCGCGGCACGCGCCCCCGCCCGCGCACCTCGATGCGCCGGAAGAAGACGCGCAGCGCCAGCCTGAGCACCGCCACCAGCACGCGCCTGAACATCCCCCCAGCAACCTCCCGGCGGGCGTCACCTGACTGGCCGCCCGCGCCAGCCCGAACTATAAATCACGCGCCGACCCGCTGCCAGCAACTTTTGTGAGACTCGCCGGACTGTCACACGCCTGTGCCGCTTCACCAACTGTCACACGCGCCGACGCGGCCGCCCGGCGCGCGCCGCTAACATCCGCCGCATGAGCGACACCAAGCCTTCGCGCAACCCCGACGGGCGGCCGACCTTGCGCGGCCTCAGTCTCGATCAGAAGGTCGCCCTCGCGGCGCTACTCATCTTCGTCGCGCTGCCCTCGCTGTTCTTCAGCATCCCCACCCTGCTGGTGATTCTGATGTTTCTGACGGGCGGCACGTGCTAGAGGCGTGACGGCGAACGGGCGACGGCGCGCCCTTATCGCGACGACCGCGCGTCCCTTTTTTACGCCGTCAGGAAGTCTTCGACGAAGGCGCGCAGCTCGGCGAGCGACTGATCGGCGACGACGCGGAAGACGCGCACGTCCCTGCCGTCGGCGCGCGGGAGTTGCTGGGCGGTGAGGGCGTCGGTGATGAGCAGGGTGCTGGCGGCCAGACCCTTCTGCCAGCCGGGTTCGCGCGCGTCGCGGAAGTTGAGCGCGGCCGGGTCGAGGCCGGCGGCGACGAGGATCGTGCGCGACCAGCGCAGCAGCTCCGGCCAGCGCGAGACGACCGAGACGAGCGCGTCGCGGGCGGGCCGCTCCTGCCCCGCCAGCGCGCCGGGCACGGAGCGCGAGTGGAGGACGAACAGGTTGGTGTCGGGCGGGAGCAGGGCGCGCACCTGCTCGGCGTGGCTGAAGAGCGTGACGGCGGCCGCGCCAGCGGGCAACCCCGAGTTTGCGATCTCGCCGGTGTCGCAGCCGCGCACCTTGAAGTTCGTCGCCTCGGCAATCTCGGCGCAGATGATGGCGCGCAGCTCGGCGTCCGGCTCGACGACGAGGAAGTGGTCGGGCGGCTCCAACAGGAGCCAGTGCTTGATGCGTTGCTGGACTTCGGCGAGCGAGTGGCCCTGTCGGCGGGCGAGTTGGAGGAAGGTCGAGATCAGGGCGTCGAGCGCGTGCCGCGCGTCGGGCGCGGGGCCGTCGCTTTCGGCGCGGACGTAAACGCCGCTGCCCTTGCGCGACTCCAACCAGCCGCGCTCTTCCAACTCGCGGTAGGCCGCGCTGACCGTGTTGGCGTGAATCTTGAAGCGGCGCGCCAGCTCCCGCGTCGAGGGGAGGCGCTGGCCCGGCGGCAGGTCGCCGCTGACGATGCCGAGCACGATCTGCGCCGTCAACTGCTCGCGCAGCGGAACCTCGCCGTTCTTCGAGAGCCAGAGACGCATGGGAGAAATGATGAACGCGGGACGATGGAACGACGAGCTGAAGGAAGGAGATCAGGAGTCAGAATCCGGAAGCCGGAAGGATCGGCCGAAGCCGCTTCTCATTCTGCCTCCCGACTTCTGACTCCTGAGATTCCGCGTTTCAGCTCATCGTTCATCGTCCCGCGTTCATCGTTGACGTTAGCGCCCTTTCCTGACGCTGCGCCCGGCCGCGCCCTTCGCGCCGCCGCTCG
>DATCVD010000887.1:0-2765 GCA_036567125.1 Pyrinomonadaceae bacterium
GCAGCGACGCGCGCTTGGCCGCCCCGTCGCGCGCGCGGCCCGTCGCGGCCTTGAGCGTCCCCTGAGCGTGGAGCGGGTACGAGTCGGGCAGCACGCGCGCGAGCAGGACGGCGTAGAGCTGCGCGTAGCCGTCCTCGCGGATGTCGTAGTAGAGCGTCGGATTCGAGAGCCGCAGCGCGATCCAGTTCTCGAAGGACGCGCGGGCCTGCCGCTCAAGGTAGTCCCACATCTCGGGCCGGCCGTCCAAAGCGCGCAGCATCAGCCCGGCGTAGGCCATCGAGCGGGGCGGCAGGTTGTTCGGCCCGCCCGTGACCGTCCCGTGATCGATGTAGGGGGACGCCCACCAGGAGTCGGCCGTGCGGCGCGCGTAGTCGAGGAACTGCGGGTCGCCCGTGCGGTAGTAGTTCGTGTACTGCGCGAGGGCGAGATCGTAGTACATCGCGTCGTAGTAGGCGTCGTAGTTCCAGCCCTGCTGGGCGGGGTCGAAGCGGTGCGTGTCGGCCTGCGCGCCCGCGACCGGGTCGAAGCCCCACGGCGCGGCGAGCACGAGCCGCGTGTCGGACTCGACGCGCGCCACCTTCGTCTCGCGGTAGGTCTTACCGTCCGCCATGAGCACGCGCAAGTGACCGTTGTAGCGGGGGGCGGGGCCGGCCGGATCGACTTCGGAGAGGAAGCGCGTGCCCGCGCCTTCGACCTCGGCCGCGCCGCGCCGGAGCGTGAGCGTCCCCGTCAGGACGCGCGGGGCGGCGCGCGGCGTGTTGCGTCCGTGCAGGCGGCCGTGCTCCGAGGCGACGCGGTCGAACCACGGGAAGGGGTTGCGCCGGCTCCCGGAGCGCAGCTGCGGCCCGACGATGAACTCGACCTCTTTGCTGGGGAAGACGACGAGGTCGGTCTGCTCGTCGAACGTCGGCGGCGCGGCCTCCGAAGTCGCGCGCGCGTCCGGCGCGGGCCGCGAGTTGGCGGGCGCGTCGGCGACGATCCTCGGCCGGCTCTGTTTCTGAGCGTCGCCTTGCCGGGTCGCCGTAGTCTGCGCGAGGCAGGCCGCCGTCAGCAGCGCGCAGGCGAGCGCGGCTGCCGTCACGACGCTTTTATGACTGCGGATCAAGCGCATGTGGTTTTTCGCGGAAGGGCCGGGCCGGGGTTGTGTCCGAACGTCGCCGCCGAAATCATCGCGGCCGCAACTTTATGGAAAGCGCCGCCCCGAAATTGTATAATACAGCGCGGCGGGCGATCACACATCGTCCGCGCCAGCCCGCGACTTTCGAACGCCGCCTTACTCTCGAACGCCAAGCCGCACAAATGACGAAAGACGGATCGACGCTGCGTGTGCTCGCGCTGATGGAGGCGACCACGGTGAGCGGCCCGGCCAAGAACCTGATCGAGTTCTGCCGGCGCGCGCGCACGCTCGACCCGCTGCCGTCGGGAGCGCCCGCGTTCGAAATCTCCATCGCCACCTTCCACCGCGGCCCCGCAGACGGCGGGTCGAACGACGGCGGCGGCCCCGCGCGCGGCGCGAACGGGGAAGCGCCGAATTTGTTCGTGGCGGCGGCGCGCGCGGCGGGCGTCACGGTCGACGTGATCCCGGAACGCTTCCGCTTCGATCCGCGCGTCGTCTCGGAGTTGCGGCGCGTCGTCGCGCGGCGCGCGCCCGACATCATCCAGTCGCACCAGATCAAGTCGCACTTCCTTGTGAAGCTCGCGGGGCTGTGGCGCGAGCGGCCGTGGATCGCTTTCCACCACGGCTACACCGCGACCGATCTCAAGATGCAGCTCTACAACCGGCTCAACCGCTGGTCGCTGCCGACGTGCGACCGCGTCGTCACGGTCTGTGAAGCCTTCGCGCGCCAGCTCACGGCGCGCGAGGGCGTGCGGCCGGAGCGAATCGCCGTGCGGCACAACTCGATCAAGGCTGACGGGTTCACGGCCGCGCGCGGCGGCGACGAGGCGCGGCGGCTGCGCGAGCGTCACGGCGTCAAGGAGGGCGAGCGCGTCGTGCTCGCCATCGGGCGGCTGTCGCGCGAGAAGGGGCACGCCGATTTAATCACCGCGCTCGGGCAGTTGCGGCGCGCGCGGCCCGACATCGACTTCAAACTGCTCGTCGTCGGCGAAGGCCCGGAGCGGCCGCGCGTCGAGCGGATCGCCGCGGACGAAGGCGTCACCGATCGCGTCGTCTTCGTCGGGCAGGTGGGCGACGTGCGGCCTTACTACGCGGCGGCCGACGTGCTCGCCCTCCCGTCGCACAGCGAGGGGTCGCCGAACGTGCTGCTCGAAACGATGGCGGCGGGCGTGCCGGCCGTCGCCGCGGCGGTCGGCGGCGTGCCTGAGATCGCGACGCACGAGAAGACCGCCCTGCTCGTCGCCCCGCGCGACACGGCGGCGATGGCAGAGTCGCTGGCGCGCGTCCTCTCCGACGCGCGCTTGGCTGGCGAGTTGGCCGCGAACGCGTCCGCGCTCGTGTCCGCCGACTACTCGCCCGAAGCCTACGCGCGCTCGCTGTTCGGCATCTACCGCGAGCTGGCGGGCGGCGGGCGGGGGAAGCCGGGGCGCGCCGCATGACGCCCAGAGTCTCGGTCATCGTGCCGCTCTACAACAAGGGCGCGTTCGTTCGGCGCGCGCTCGACTCAATCGCCGCGCAGACCTTCGCGGACTTCGAGGCGATAGTCGTTGACGACGGCTCGACCGACGGCGGCGCTCGCGTCGTTGCCGGGTACGCGGACGCGCGCTTCCGCCTCGTCGCGCAGCGAAACGCCGGCCCCGGCGCGGCG
>DATCVD010000888.1:0-3315 GCA_036567125.1 Pyrinomonadaceae bacterium
CGCCGCGCGGGTGGGGTGTTCGTCAGTCGTTGCCGCCCGGCTTTTCGGGCTTCGGCGCGTCGGCCGCGGGCTGACCGTCGCGGGCCGGCTTCGCGGGCTTGTCGTCCTTCAACTTCTCGGCGGCGGCGGCGAGCTGATCGCCCGCGGCCACCTTGCGCAGCGGCTTCGTCTCGACCATCGTCTCGCGCCGGCCGTCGCTCCACTGCCGCTCGCGGCGGAAGACGAGGCGGCCCTCCTCGATGGCGACGAGCTGCGCGTCGTAGAAGCGCTCGCCGGGGTAGATGACGTAGGAGAGCTTGATCGGCGTCGCCAGCACCATCGCGGCGTAGCCGCGCGGCGTGCGGAAGATGCCCGTGATCTGCGTCTCGCCGAGGGTGAGCGCGGTCGTCGGCTTCGGCACCGGCAGTTGCGCCTCCATCGCGCGCGCGCGCTGCTCCTTGTACGCCTCGATGCGCGCCTTGACCGAGGGCGGCGCGACGAGGACGGGGACGTTCTTCGGCTTCTTCTTGTCTTCGGGCTTCTTCTTCGGGATCGCCCTCGGCTTGACGAACGGGTCGTGCGGGGCCGGGCGGTAGTTGGTGTTGGCGTCCTGCGCGGCGGCGGCCTGCGCCGCGCACGCGAGCGCGAGGGCGGCGGCCGCGTGCCGCGCTGCTCGGCCGATAATGTTCCGGTGTCTCATCTCTTCTCCCTGTGTGTCGGCGACGCTTTCGGGCAGGGGTTCTCGAACGCCCCGGCGAGCGGCCGCGCCTAGTCGGCCGTCGCCGGCTCGGGCTTCGCGGCCTTCTTCGGGTCGGCCTTCTTGCCCTTGTTCTTCTTCTCCTGTTCCTTCTTCTCCTTCTCCTCTTTCTCCTTCTGCAACTGCTCGTTCGAGACGTAGTAGGCGGTCAGCAGGAACTGGCCCTCGACGGTCGTGCCGCCGTGCTGGGTCGTGGCCTGCATGATGCGGAAGTCGGAGATGGAGACGATGCGCTGGTAGGCGGCCATCTGCGCGAAGAAGTCGCCGAGCTTGTTGTACGCGCCGGCGACCTCGACCTCGATGGGCTTGGCGGCGTAGAAGTCTTCGAGGTAGTCCTCCCTCGGCGTGAAGCGGCGCACGGAGAGTCCGCCCTTGGTGCGATCCTGCAGGCCGGCGAGCACGTTCGTCAGCTCGCGCTGCTCGGGCAGCAGCGAGACCAGCTCGGCGTAGTCGGCCTGCACGCGGCCGTAGGCGGCGCGCACCTCGCTGATGCGCTGCGAGGCGGCCTGCGCCTTGGCGTTGGTCGAGCGCAGCTTGGCGACCTCCGCCTCCGACTTCGCGGCGCTCGCCCGGACGCTGCGCGTCACGGCGAACCAGAAGCCGGCGTAAACGACGAGCGCGGCCGCGCCGAACATCGCCGCGTGCACGTACCACGGTTGATCTGACAGGCTAAACTTTTTCATGGCTCTTTCGGCTTCCCCTCTCGGCTCGCGCGCCGCCCGCCTCAGTTCTTTGCGACGAGCGCGGCGTCCCCGCCGTTCTGCGCCGCCGCCTGCTGTTGCTGCGGCTGCGGCTGGCCCGGCGCGGTGTACTTGCACCTGATCGTGAAGGTGACGGTCTCCGGCTTCGGCTCGGCCTTGTCGCCGGCCGGCACGGCGCGGTCGCTGCGCTCGGCCGCGGCCACGTCCATGTCCTTGCGCTGCGTCTCGATGTTGACGTTCGTGAAGAGGCCGTTCGAGAATTCGAGGCTGCGGCCGAACGACGTGACGGCGGCCTCGTTCGGCGAGTTGCCCATCACGGTCAGCTCCTCGCCCTTCTGCTCGATGGTGGTCAGGAAGAACTCGGGCAGGCGCGGCAGCCGCTCGTTGATCGACGAGAGCACGGCCACGGGGCCCTTCTGCGACGAGCGCAGCCGCTTGATGGCGTCGATGCGCGTCTGCACGTCCTTCGTCTTCTTCTCCAGCTCGCCCTGCTCTTTGTTGATCGCCGCCATCTGCTTGGCGATCTCCTGCTGGCTCTTCAGCTCCGTCTCCGCGCCGGCCAGCTTGGCGAGCGCGCTCACCCAGTCCAGCCCCATGCCGAGGACGAGCAGCCCCGCGACCGAGAGGCCGACCAGGAGCATCTTCGAGCGGGGGCTTGAGACCCGCGCCTCGACGGCCGCGACGCCGCCCGAACGATCCGTCACCGAATCTAACAGGTTGATCCTGATCATTTAGGCAGCCACTCCTCTCAGCGCGAGGCCGACGGCCACGGCCATCTCCGGCACGACGGCCGACAGGTAATCCGGGTCGTAGCGCCGGCCGTTGATCTTGATCTTGCGGAACGGGTCGAGGAACTCGACGGGGACGCCGAAGTTCTCGGCGAGGAAGTCGGCGATGCGCGGCAGCTTCGAGCCGCCGCCCGACAGCAGGATTTTTTGCACCTGCCCGTTGTCGCTCGTGGCGCGGTAGAAGTCGAAGGTCTTCTGCACTTCGAGCACGAGCGTGTCGGACACCGACTCGAAGACCGGCGCGAGGTTGCGTGCCTCGGCGTCGCCGGGGAGCTGGCCCGTGCACTTCAGCTGCTCGGCCTGCTCGAAGGTCAGCCCGAACTCCTTCTGGAGCGCGGCCGTGTACTGGTTGCCGCCGAACGAAACGTCGCGGGTGAAGACGCTGCGCGCGCCGTCCACGATGTTGATGTTCGAGGTCGAGGCCCCGACGTTCAGCAGCGCGACGGTCTGGCCCGGCTGCGGCTCGTAGTTGACCTCGTAGCAGTTCTGCAAGGCGAAGGCGTCGACGTCGATCACGCACGGCTGCTTGCCGGCGAGCTGGATGGCCTGCCGGATGTTGGCGACGAAGTCGCGCTTGCAGGCGGCCATCAGGACGTGGAGCGAGTCGGGCGTCTTGCCCGTGATCTGGTAGTCGAGCGCCACGTCCGCGATGTCGAACGGGATGTGCTCCTCGGCGTGCCACTCGATGGACTCTTGGAGTTCATCCTCGGTCATCGGCGGGACGATGATGTTCTTGACGATGACGCTGCTGCCGGACACGCCCGCCGCGACGGCCGAGGTCTTGATCTGGTTGGCCGCGAAGACGTGCGCGATGGTGCCGGACACGGCGTTCATTTCCATGATCTGGCCGTCGACGACCGTGTCGGGCTGAAGGCCCTCGTGCGCGAGGCTCTGGAGGGTGAGCGCGCCGGGCTTGCCTTGCAGCTCGACGACCTTGACGGAACTCGAACCGATGTCGAGGCCGACCAGATTCCTGTTCCTGCCGTTTCGTTTGAGCATGAGCTATTCGTCCCTGACTGTCTGCTTCGTGGCTTTCAAGCGTTGGCCGCGCCGGAGCCGGGCGCGGATGCGGCGCGCGCGCGAGCGCGGC
>DATCVD010000889.1:0-5400 GCA_036567125.1 Pyrinomonadaceae bacterium
GTTGCGCGCGCGGCCGGCGGACGCGAACGCCTTGAACCTCCTCGGCGTCGTGCGCGCGGAGCAGCGGCGCGACGCGGAGGCGGAAGAGTTGTTCATGCGCGCCGTCAAGTCCGCGCCCGCGCTCGTCGGCGCGTACCTGAACCTCGGCCGGCTCTACCTCGCGGGCCGCAAGTCGGAGCGCGCGCTGTGGGCCTTCGAGCGGGCCGACGAGTTGTCGCCCGGCCGCGCGGAGGTCGGCTTCAACTTGGCCGCGCTCTACGCCGAGCGGCGCGACTACGAGCGCGCGCTCGCGCACCTCGCCAAAGTCCCGCGCGACCCGGCCGACGCGGAACTCGCCGCGCTGCTCGCGCGTTGCCATCTCGGCCTCGCCGAAAGCCTCTCGCAGGGAGGCGACCTCGCGCGCGCCGAGGAGAACTACGCGGCCGCGCTCGCCTTGCGGCCCGACGACCCCGAAGTTCTGCGCGGCGCGGCCCGCGCGGCCCGCGCGCGCGGCGAGTACGAGAAGGCGCTGGCCCACCTCGTGCGCGCGCGCAAGCTCGCGCCCGAATCTGCGTCCGTGCTCTACGACTTCGCTTGGACGGCGCTCCGGCTCAACCTGCTCTACGACGCGCTCTCCGTCCTCGAACCGCTGCACCGCGCCAAGCCCGACGACCCCGGCTACCTCTACGCGCTCTCGATCGCGCGGCTGCAAAACGGCGAGCGTGATCGCGCGCGCGATCTCATCACGCGCTACGTCGCGCTCCGGCCGCGGGACGCCGCCGGCCACTACGTCCTCGGCGCGGCGCTCTACGGCCTCAAGCAGTACGCGCCCGCGCGCGCCGCGCTCGAACGCAGCGTCGAACTCGCGCCCTACCCCGACGCCGAGTACTACCTCGGCCTGATCGCGCACGAGGAAGGCGACCCGGAGCGCGCGACCCTTTGGCTCCGCCGCGCGCTCAAGTCCGACCCCGCGCACGCCGGGGCCTACGCCACGCTCGGCGTCATCCTGATCGCGCGCAAAGAGTACGGGGCCGCCCGCGACGCGCTCGAACGCGCCGTCAAACTCGACCCCGGCCACACGAAGGCCCACTACCAGCTCGGCCTCGCCTACGCGCGCCTCGGCCAGCAGGAGCGCGCGCGCCAGATGTTCGCGCTCTCGGAGAAGCTGCGCGCCGAGCAGGACGCGCGCGAGACCACGGGCCTGCGCCTCGTCGAGCCGCCGGAGAAGCCCACGGAGAAGCCCTGAAGCGTCCGCCGCCGTACAAAAAAATCGAAGAGAATCTGCTTAAGCGGCGTCGGAACCGCGCGAATCCGCCCCGATCGCGCCCCTTCGTTGGAAAATCGTTGACAACGACGATTAAGCCCTGATATAAGCCGCGTAACTCGGAAGTTAACCGTTTACGCAACCGCTTAGGCGGGGGCCGCAAGCGTTCAGCCCTTTTTAGAATACAGACAATCGGCAGAATTCGGTCGGCGGCCGTAGCCGCCAATCGTCCGCGAGTCTTAAAGGATTTGGCAGCGCGCCAGCCGGGGAGGGTAACGGTCGAAGGGCTGTTACCGCTTAAGCCCCGGCCGCGCGCCGTCGTGTTGGCTGATCGTCTCCGTCATCCTTTAGTTGGATGTCTCCGTCATCCATCAGTCGCAGCAGTCCGAGGAGGAAGCTTGTGAAGATCAGAAACGTCGTCGCGCCGGCACTGTTGGCGTTCGTCTTCTTCGCCTCGAACGCGTTCGCGCAGAGCGACCGCGGCACCATCACGGGCACGGTCACAGACCCCGGCGGGGCCGTCGTGGCCGGGGCCAAGGTGACGGCCACGAGCATCGACACGGGCGAGGTGCGCGAGGCCACGACTTCGGGCGAGGGCAACTTCACGCTGCCCGAACTGCCGGCGCGGCCCTACCGCGTGACGATCGAGGCGCAGGGGTTCAAGTCCGCCACCTTCGAGCGCGTGCAGGTCGCCGTGCAGGTCGTGCGCAGTCTCGACGTGACGCTCGAAGTCGGCGCGATCACCGACGTGGTCACGGTCACGAGCGAAGGGACGCAGGTGATCCAGACCGACACGCCCGTCAGGCAGACGAACGTCACCGAGCGGCAGGTGAGGGAACTGCCGCTTCAGGTGAGCAGCGAGGCCGGCGGGCGCACGCCCCTCTCGTTCATCTTCCTTGACAGCAACGTCACCTCGTCGGGCAACATCGGCGGGCAGGACAACCGCGGCACGAACGCCTCGCGGTTCCGCGTCGCGGGCGGGCAGGCGTTGGGGACGGAGATTCTCGTCGACGGCGCTTCGACCTTCCGCGCGCAGGCCGGCACGAACTTCACCGAGATCGCGCCCGGCCCGAACGCCTTTCAGGAGTTCACGCTCTCGACCTCGACCTACTCGGCCGAGTACGGCCGCTCCAGCGGCGGCGTCATCAACTTCACGCTCAAGTCGGGCGGCAACGAGTACCACGGCGAGGCCTACGAGCTGCACCGCAACAGCGCGCTCAACGCCAACACCTTCGTGAACAACGCCGCGGGCCGCGACGCCAGCGGCAGGGAGAGGCTCCCGCGCCCGCGCGACCTGCAACACGACTTCGGCTTCAACATCGGCGGCCCCGTCACCTTCCCCCACTTCGGCGAGGGCGGCCCGATGATCCACCGCTTGCGCGACCGCACCTTCTTCTTCTTCAACTACGAGGGCTACCGCTTCAGCCGCAGCGAGACCGTCAACCTCTCCGTCCCGACCGAGCGGATGCGGCAGGGCGACTTCGGCGAGCTGTTCACCGACCCGGACGTGCTCCGCCAGTTCCCCGGCGGCGTGCAGATTTACAACCCGCGCAGTGGCACGCCCGGCAACCGCACGCCCTTCGCCGGCAACGTCATCCCGCAGTCGGCGTTCGACCCCGCCGGCTTCGCCATCCTCCAGACGCTCCCGCGGCCGCAGCGCCCCGGCGTCTTCCGCAACTACACGGCCTCGACGACCAACCCGCTCGTGATGAACAACGCGGTCTTCAAGATCGATCAGGTCATCACCGACGCGCAGCGGCTCTCGTTCAGCTACTCGTACCGCAAGCAGACCTCGATCGAGGGCGGCTTCCCGCGCTTCCCCGCGCCGCTCTACGCCTTCGGCTCTTACGACTTCGGCATCAAGTCGCACATCGCCCGCGCCACCCACGACTGGACGATCACGCCGACCCTGCTCAACCACTTCAACGCCGGCTTCACCCGCTCCGAGACGACGCGGCGCAACCCGGCCGTCGGCGCGGCCGACCCGTTCGCCTTGGGGCTGCCGCGCAACTCCGTGCTCGGCGGCGCGTTCCCGTCCATCGACTTCCCCGGCTACGGCGTCCCCGGCTTCTCCGACGACACGCGCGCCTATCAGGGCATCGGCGGCTCGTTCTTCAACGACCTGCCCTTCGCCGACAACACCGTCCAGCTCTCGGACTTCGCCACCTACGTCCGCGGCCGCCACACGATGCGCTTCGGCGGCGAGGTGCGCTTCCAGCAGTTCAACGCCGCGCAGCTCCTCAGCCCCGGCGGCTGGTTCAACTTCCGCCACCTCCAGACCGCGAACGTCGACACGAACAATCAGGGCTGGCCGATCGCCTCGCTCATTACGGGCGCGACCGAGTGGTCGTTCAACAGCAGCAAGACCATCGATCCGGGCTGGCGCTACTTCTACCCGGCGGTCTTCTTCCAAGACGACATCAAGCTGACGCAGAAGTTGACGCTCAACGTCGGCGTCCGCTACGAGATCAGCTACCCGCGCACCGAGTCGCGCGACCGCCTGCGCAGCTTCGACCCGTCGGTCGTCAACCCCGTCACGGGCCGCCTCGGCGCGCTCGTCGCGGCCAACGGCGCGGGCGCGCTCCGGGCCCAGCACGAGGGCATCGCCGAGCCGGACTACTCGAACTGGGGGCCGCGCATCGGCTTCGCCTACGCCATCAACGACAAGACCGTGGTGCGCGGCGGCTACGGCCTCTACTACTCGCCGATCCTCTACGGCTTCGGCGGCGACGTGGCCATCACCGAGGGCACGGAGGGCTACAACACCCACCGGGTGCGCGAGCAGTTCGGGGCCGACGCCAACTTCTTCCTCAGCACCTACCCGGAGCGCCCCTCGACCGATCCGAACGATCAGTTCATCGGCCAAGACGTGACCTTCATCAACAAGAACTACAAGGCGGGCCGCACCGCGCAGTGGAGCTTGGACGTGCAGCGCGAGCTGCCCTACAACTTCGCGGCCTCCGTCGGCTACGTCGGCCACAAGGCGACGCGCCTGCGCTCCGACTTCAACCGCCAGAACGCGCTGCCGCTCGAAGCCCTGCGCCTCGGCTTCCCGCTGCTCAACAAGAACATCAACGACGTGACGGCCGAGGAGCGCGCCTACGCCGCCGCCGTCGGCTTCCCGCTCCCCGCGGGCGGCGGCTCGGTCTTCCCCGGCTTCAACGGCTCGGTCGCTCAATCCCTGCGCCCCTTCCCGCACTACAACAACCTGCGCAACGTCCTTGAGAGCGAGGGGCAGAGCTGGTACAACGCGATGCAGGCGAAGGTCGGCCGCCGCTTCTCGCAGGGCATCCAGTTCGACGCCTCCTACACCTTCTCGAAGCTGATCACGACGGGCGCGGAAGACCTCTACGGCGGCAGCCCCGTCAACCAGCCGCAGAACCCCTACGAGCGGCCGCGCTTCGTCTCGCCCAACAGCACGCCGCACGTCTTCGTCTTCAACTACATCTTCGAGCTGCCGTTCGGGCGGGGCCGCCGCTTCCTCGACCGCGGCGGCGTCGTCAACACGCTCGTCGGCGGCTGGCAGGTCGGCGGCATCCACCGCTACCAGACCGGCTTCCCGCTCGTCATCACCAGTAGCCGCAACAGCGGCTTCCTCAACCTCGTCGGCTTCGCCGGCACGCGCGGCGCGCAACTGAGGACGAACCTGACGGGCCAACCCGTCCTCGCCGGCAACGATCCGAGCGGCACGAGCTTCCGCCTGCTCAACGGGCTGGCCTTCACCGATCCGCCCAGCTTCGAAGGCCCGCCGACGGCCGACGTGACCGACCCGCGCTACGCGGCCTACTACGCCAACCCGTCGCGCTTCTTCGGCACCGCGCCGCCCGTCCTCCAAGAGTACGTGCTGCCCTTCTACAGCGAGAACTTCAGCATCCTGAAGCGCACGTCGCTGACCGAGCGGGTGACGCTGGAGCTGCGCGGCGAGTTCTTCAACCTCTTCAACCGCCACCGCTACTTCGGCCCCGACACCAACTTCGCCAACTTCGACGTGAACAACCCGCTCTCGACCGGCGGCTTCGGCATCTCCGGCATCGTCGGCGACCCGAACGTGTACGGGCCGCGGAGCGTGCAGGTGGGTGCCAAGATCATTTTCTAACCCGAACGCGAGCGAGGGGCGGGCGGCGCGGGCGCGACGACACAGGACGCCCCGCGCCGCC
>DATCVD010000890.1:0-8218 GCA_036567125.1 Pyrinomonadaceae bacterium
GTCACGCGCGCGAACTTCGCGCGAACCCTCGCGGCCGGCGCGCGCGGCGTCGCGGCGATCCGCCTGCTCGGCGACGCGGAAGGGCTTCGCGGAGTTGTGAGTGAGATAAAACGCGCGCGGTTGAGTTAAGCTTCGCGCGGCCTCGTTAGTCCGGGGCGCGTGCGGCCCTGTCGGTTGAAGCACGCCGCGCGCGCGGGTTCTTTTCGTTCGCCGGTTCGCCAAGTTATGCCTTCAGACACAACCGCCGCGCCGCCCGTCGCGCTGACCGTCGCGGGCTTCGACCCGTCGGGCGGCGCGGGCGTGGTCGCCGACATTAAGACCTTCACGAGCTTCGGCTGCTTCGCGGCCGCGGCCGTCACGTCGCTCACGTTCCAGAACACGACGGGCGTCTTCGGCGTCGCCAACCAGTCGGCCGAGACGGTGCGCCGTCAAGTCCTGCCCGTCGTCGAAGACCTGCGCGTCGCGGGGATGAAGACCGGGATGCTCCCGACGCGCGAGATCATCTCGGAGGTCGCGCGCCTGCTGCGCGAGACGAGCCTCAACGAAACCGCGCCCGTCGTCGACCCGGTCGTGCGCTCGACATCGGGCCACGATCTCATCGACGACGACGCGCTCGACGCGCTCAAGCGCGAGCTGCTGCCGCTCGCCCGCCTCGCAACGCCGAACGTGCCGGAGGCCGAGCGCATCACCGGCATGAAGATCGCGAACGAAGGCGACATGCGCCGCGCCGCCGCGCTGATGCGCGACATGGGCGCGCGCGCCGTCCTCGTCAAAGGCGGCCACCTCGCGGGCGACGCCCTCGACCTGCTCGACGACGGCGGGGAAGTCCGAATCTTCAGCGCGCCCCGCGTCGCGTCCGACTCGACGCACGGCACCGGCTGCACGCTCGCCGCCGCCGTCGCCGCCTGTCTCGCGCGCGGCTACGGCCTCGCGGAGTCGGTCGATGCGGCCAAGCGTTTCGTCACCGCCGCCATCCGCCGCGCGCCGGGCTTGGGTCGCGGCTTCGGCCCGGTGCAGCACGCCGTCGCGGTCAGCTTCACCGACGCGGGCGTGTTGATCGACGGCGAATGAGGGCGGAAGACGGCCGGCGCGGGAAGAGTTGTGGGGGCAGGACTTGTTCCTGCCCCCACAAGTTCAGACGGCGCGCGCGGCAAACTCAGCGGCCGACGGCGAAGACGTGGCGCTGCGTGCGGACGAACATCATCCCCGAAGAGATCGCGGGCGTCGCCATCAGCAGCTCGCCCATCGGGTTGCGCGCGAGCAACTCGAACTTCGGGCCGGCGCGCACGACGAAGATTTCGCCGTCCTCGCCCGGCAGGTAAATTCGCCCGTCGGCCGCGACGGGCGAGGCGCTGAAGCCGCCGCCCTGATGCGGCAGCCGCTCGCGGTAGATTTCCGCGCCTGACTTCAGGTCGTAGCAGTCGAGCACGCCCTGATTCGAGAGCACGTAGAGGTGGCCGCCGTAGATGAGCGGCGTCGGCATGTAGGAGCCGCGCTGCCGCTTGCTCCACGCGACGTGCGCGCTCGCGGTCTGCCCCTCGCCGAGCGTGATGTCGCCCACCGCGCCCGCGCGCACGACGAAGATCGGGGCTTCGGGGCGGCGGCCGCTGGCGACGACGATCAGATCGTCGGCGAAGACGGGCGTCGGCGCGGTGATCTTCGAGCTGCCGCCGAGCCGCCAGAGTTCCTTCCCCATCGCCGCGTCGTAGCCGCGGATGAAGTTCGAGGCGTTGGTGACGATCTCCGTGCGGCCGTTGCGTTCGTAGATCGTCGGCGTGCCCCACGAGGGCAACTCCTGCCGCGCAGTCCTCCACACGGTCTTGCCCGTCTTCAAATCCGCCGCCAGCAGGAACGACTCCGTCTGCGTGTCGCACTGGAGGATGACGAGGTTCTTATGGATGACGGGCGAGCTGGCCGTGCCCCACTCGTAACTCGGGATGTCGTAAGCGCCCGCGTTCAGGACGCCGAGGTCTTTCTTCCACAGAAGTTTTCCGGCGGCGTCGTAGGCGTAGAGACCTTGCGAGCCGAAGAAGGCGACGACGGTGCGGCCGTCGGTCGCGGGCGTGGAGTTGGCGTAGGAGGCTTTGATGTGTCGCCGCTCGCGCGGCGCTCCGTCGTAGGCCGTGCGCTCCCAGACGACGCGGCCGCTTCTTTTGTCGAGCGCGTAGAGCTTCCACTTGTGCGGCGATCGATCCTCGGAGGCGTCGCCGTCGCCGTAGAGGCCGTGGCGGAAGGTGTCCCCGCCGCGGCTGCTGACGGCGGTCGTGACGTAAACGCGATCGCCCCAGACGACCGGGCTTGAGTGCGCGAGTCCGGGGATCGGCGTCTTCCACTTCACGCCCTCGCCCTTCGCGCCGTCGAAGCGTTCGGGCAGGTTCTGCCCCGCGGCGACGCCGGAGGCGTGCGGGCCGCGGAACTGCGGCCAGTTGTCGGCGGCGCGCTGCTGCTGCTGCTGCGCCGCGGCGGACGCGGCGAGCGCGAGCGCGAGCGCCGCGCGGACAAGGACTCGATTCATAACTCACCTCGGCGCGAATCGTGAGCTGACGACGGGCGCGAAGTCTAGCACCCGGCGGCGGGCGCGGCCAGAGCGGCTGCGAATTGCGGAGAGCGGATCGGGGGAAGGGAGCGTCAGGCGATCCCGGCCGATTCGGCCGACTCGGCGGGGAGCAGGAAGAGGCCCGTCTCGACGCCGCGGCGCAGGAGGCGTTCGGTCGCGGCGGCGTCCTGCGGGCGCGCGAAGAGGTAGCCCTGCCCGGAGGCGCACTCCAGCTCGCGCAGGCGCGCGAGCTGCTCCGGGGTCTCGACGCCCTCGGCCACCACGTCCTTACCCATGTTGCGCGCGAGCAGGATGATCGTGCGGACGATCTCGTCGTCGTCGCGCACGCTGCGGCCGGCGCGGCTGATGAAGGAGCGGTCGATCTTCAAGGTCTGGATGGGGAAGCGGTGGAGGTAGGCGAGCGACGAGTAGCCGGTGCCGAAGTCGTCGATGGCGAGTTCGATGCCCAGCTCGCGCAGCTCGTCGATCATGGCCGTGATCGTCCGCGCGTTCTCCATCACGACCGACTCGGTGATCTCCAGTTGCAGGCAGCGCGGGTCGAGGTTCGTCGCGGCGACGGTGCGCTCGATGCGGTCGAACAGGTCGGCCTGCGCGAACTGCCGGCCCGACAGGTTGACGCTCAGCTTCAGCCCCGCGTGCAGCGGCGAGAGCTTGTGCCACCCGCTCATCCGCGCGCACGCCTCTTCGAGCACCTGCTGGCCGACCGGGATGATCAGGCCCGTCTCCTCGGCCACGGGGATGAACTCGCCGGGCGCGACCAGCCCGCGCTCCGGGTGCTGCCAGCGGGCCAGCGCCTCGAAGCCCGTGATGCGCCCCGTGTCCAAAGAGACGATGGGCTGGTAGAAGACGCGGAACTCGCGCCGCTCGACGGCGCGCCGCAGGTCGTTCTCCAACTGCATCTGCGCGACGACGCGCGCGTGCATCGCCGAGTCGAAGACCTCGTAGGACTTACCCTGCGCCTTCGCGCGGTACATCACGGTGTCGGCGTCGCGGAGCACGTCCTCCTCGTTCGCGTAGCCGGTCGTCGAGAGCGCGATGCCGATGCTGCCGTAGGCGAAGACCTCGTGGCCGGAGAGCGTGAAGGGCTGCGACAACTCCTGCTGCACGCGCTCGGCGGCGCGGATGGCGTCCGCGCCGCCGTCGATGCCGTTTAAGAGGAGCGCGAACTCGTCGCCGCCCAGCCGGGCGACCGAGTCGTCGGCGCGCAGGCAGCCTTCCAAGCGGCGCGCGAGCGCGACGAGCATCTGATCGCCGACCGTGTGGCCTAAGCTGTCGTTGACGACTTTGAAGCGGTCGAGGTCGAGGAAGAGGACGGCGAACAGGCGCGCGGGGTCGCGGCGCGCGGCCTCGACGGCGAGGCGCAGGTGCTCGGTGAAGAGGGCGCGGTTGGGCAGGCCCGTCAGCGCGTCGTGGAAGGCGATGTGGCGGAGGCGTTCGTCCGACTGGCGGCGCTCGGTGATGTCGCGCGCGATGCCCTGCACGCCGACCGCGACGCCGTCGCGCACGACGAGCCGCGTGCTGATCTCAAGGGGGACGCGGCGGCCGTCCTTCGCCGTGATCTCAAGCTCGTAGCGCGTCGACTCCGCGCCGCCGGCCTTCTGCGCGAGCATCTGGCGCGCGCGCGGGAGGTGCTCGGCGACGACGACGCGCGCGATGTTCATCGCGCACGCCTCCTCGCGCGTGTAGCCGGTGACGCGCTCGCCCGTCTTGTTGAGCGAGGTGAAGTTGCCCGCGAGGTCGTGCGTGTAGACGATGTCGTTGGCGTTCTCGAACAGCTCGCGGTAACGCTCCTCGGACGCGCGCAGGGCTTCCTCGGCGCGCCTGCGGCTCGTGACGTCGCGCGCGATGCCTTGGATGCCGGCGGGGCGGCCCGCGGCGTCGCGCGTGAGCTGCGTGCTGAGTTCGAGGTTGAGGCGCTCGCCCGACTTCGTGCGGACGACGGTCTCGTAGCAGGTGGTCGTCTCCTCACCGCGGAGCTTGCGCGAGAGCATCCGCTCGACGACGGGGACGACTTCGGGCGGGACGAGCTGGCGGAAGTTCAGGCCGCGCAGCTCGTCTTCGGAGTAGCCGATGAGCAGTTGGCCGGCGCGGTTGAGCGAGGTGTAGTTCCCCGCCAAGTCGGTCGTGTAGATGATGTCGTTGGCGTCGGCGAAGAGGCGGCGGTAGCGCTCCTCGGACTCGCGCAGGGCCAGCTCGGCCTCCTTGCGCTCGGTCACGTCCTCGACGCTGCCCTCGTAGAAGAGGACGCGGCCCGCCGAGTCGCGCACCGCGTAGTAGCTCTCGCGCGTCCAGATGACGCGGCCGTCCCTGCGGCGCACGCGGCACTCGAAGCCGGAGACGCGGCCGCGCTCGCGCATCATCCGCGTGAACTCGTCGCGGGTGGCGGGGTCGGCGTAGTAGTCGCGGGCGATCTGGCGGCACTCGGAGATCAACTGCCGGGGCGAGTCGTAGCCGAGCATCCGGGCGAGCGCCGCGTTGACGTTGAGGAAGCGGCCCTCGGGCGACGACTGGTAGATGCCGTGGACGGAGTTGTCGAAGATGCTGCGGTAGCGCAGCTCGGCCTGCCGGAGCGCCTCCTCGGCCGCGCGGCGCTCGGTGATGTCGGTGACGAAGCCTTCGAGGGCGAGCAGGCCGCCGGCCGCGTCGTAGACGCCGTGGCCCTGCTCCCAGACCCAGCGCTCTTCGCCTGCGGCGGTGCGGATGCGGTAGGTGATGCGGAAGCGCTCGCGGCGCGCGACCGCCTGCTGCACCCCGCGCCAGACCTGCTCGCGGTCTTCCGCGTGGATGAGGTCTGCGTAGGAGAGGCGGCGGTTGCCGACGAGGTCTTCCGCCGCGTGGCCGGTCAGCTCCGCGCAGCCTTCCGAGACGTAGAGCATCGTCCAGTCGCGGTCGTTGCGGCAGCAGTAGATCATGCCGGGCAGGCAGTTGACGAGTCCGAGCAGCGTGCGCTCGGCCTCGGTGGCCGCCGCGACGCCCGCGCCCGCGGCGCGGCTCAGCGCTTCGAGGCTGGCGAGGCTCGCGTCGGGGTGGGGTTTCCGGGGGGTGCTCATGTCTGGGGATGCGTCTTCGGACACTTCGGCCGCGCGAGAGGGCGAGGCCGCACGCCGATGCGGCGCGCGGCGCAGTCGATTCCCCGGCGCGCCCCCGGTTGCCCTTCGCAACCAGACGCGTGTGCCGGCACACACGGATGCTGACTTAACTCGCGGGAGAGTTTTAGTGCCTGCTTGACGTTTGCGGTTTACGGGGGTGAGCGGGGCGCGGCCGGTAAACCAACGGCCGCATTTAATTTAATCCATTTGCGCGGGGCTTGGCAACAAGTTTAGCCGGGCCGCGTGACGGGCGTCACGGATAACGTGAACGCGGGACGACGAGCGACGACCTGAAAGCCAGTTGTCTTCAGCTCGTCGCTCCGCTTCCCGCGTCCGCCGTAATCCGTCAGCCCTGATCTTCGACGGTGACTTTTTTCATCACCACTTCGGAGGCGGGGCGGTCGCCGGGCAGCGTCGGGGTGGTGGCGATCTTGTCCACCACGTCTTGGCCCTCGACGACGCGGCCGAACTTGGTGTAGCTGGGCGGCAGCGGGTAGTCGGCGTGCATGATGAAGAACTGCGACCCGTTGGTGTTCGGCCCGGCGTTCGCCATCGCCACCGTGCCCTTGGCGTACGCGCCGCGGTACAGCTCGGAGGTGCGGTTGATCTCGTCGTCGAAGCGGCCGCCCCACGCCGACTTGCCGCCGCTGCCCGTGCCCGTCGGGTCGCCGCCCTGAATCATGAAGCCCTTGATGACGCGGTGGAAGATGACGCCGTCGTAGTAGCCGCGCTCGGCGAGCAGGCGGAAGTTCTCGGTCGTCTTCGGCGCGTCCTGCTCCAACAACTCGAAGCGGATCGTGCCGTGGTTGGTCTCAATCGTCGCGATGCGGTTTGCCATTGTGTTCTCCTTCGGAGGGGAGTCGGGGGTTAGGATTTAGGGAAGAACTGTTTCTACTAATTCCTAGCTCCTGAATCCTGACCCTATTTCAGCCGGTTGTATTTGCGTAAGACCTCGCGGAGGCGCTCGTGGGGGATGGCGTGTGCGCGGTTGCCGTTCGCGCCGGTCATGGTCTCGGCGGCGACGAGGGCGTTGACTATCGCCTCCTCGACCGCCTCGGCCGTCGCGCGGAAGAGCGGGTTGATGCGGTCGTTCGGGAGCATCTGGAGCGAGGCCACGCCCGACTCCTTCGAGACCTCGGCCGCGCCCGCCGTCGAGAAGGCGACGAAGATGTCGCCCGAAGTGTTCTCGCCGCGCCCGCCCATCACGCCGACCGCGAGCGAGACGCGGCGCACCAGCCGCTTCAACTGGTGCGGCAGGAGCGGCGCGTCCGTCGCCACGACGACGATGATCGACCCCGTGCCGTCGTCGGCGCGGCCGGCCTGCGGCAGCAGGTCTGTGATCTCTCTCCCGACGGGCACGCCCGCGACGCGCAGCAGATCGCGCCGGCCGTAGTTGGCCTGCACGAGCGCGCCGACCGTGTAGCCGCCCTCCGGCGGCGAGAGCAGGCGCGACGAGGTGCCGATGCCGGCCTTGAAGCCGTGCGACATCATCCCCGTGCCGCCGCCGACGTTGCCCTCCGCGACCGGCCCCGACCTCGCCGTGTCGAGCGCGGCGAAGACGTGCTCCTTGCGGACGTGGAAGCCGTTGATGTCGTTCAGAAACCCGTCGTAGGTCTCGGCGACGAGCGGCAGGCTGAGGTCGCCCGAATAGCTCCCGCCCTCGCTCTTGCGCGCGTTCCACTCGATGACCGCGTCGCGCACGACGCCGACGCTGTGCGTGTTCGTGATCAGAATCGGCGTCCCCAGCGCGCCCGACTCTTCGAGCCACGTCGTGCCGGTCATCTCGCCGTTGCCGTTCAAGGCGTGCCACGCGGCGAAGACGCGCCCGCGGAAATTCTTGCCCTGCGGGAAGACGGCCGTGACGCCCGTCCTGACCGGCCCGCGCCCGACGACCAGCTTGCCCTCGCCGGAGATCAGGGTCGTGTGCCCGACCTCGACGCCTTTCACGTCGGTGATGGCGTTGAATTGTCCCGGCGTCCCGTCGAAGGGCACGCCGATGTCGCGCGCACGCGGCCTCGTCTGCGCGAGGCCGGCGGGCGGGAGCAGACACAGGGCGAGGAGGCACGCGAGCCTCACCGCCGCGGCGGACTGTTTTTTCATAACCCGATCCTCGAAAGCGCCGCCCCCGAAACCTCGCGCCCGCCCCTCAGTCCGCGCCTTGCAACTCCAGCCAGCGGCCGCGGCGGAAGTAGTGGACGGACGACGCCTTCTCGACGTAAGCGTCGTCAATGCCGTGGTGCGTGATCGGGGGCGGCCGCCGCCCGCCGTACTCCCTGTAGCACGCGAGGATCCGTTTCCGGTCGGCGACGCCGATAGCTCTGGAGAAGCCGATCCGGCCCCCGCCCACGTCCTGTAAAAAACCGGCGTCGGCCGCCTTGCCGATCTCCGAGACCGAGTTGGGCGAGCCGCGCCAGAAGATGAGGATCGAGGACGCGCGGCCGCGCGAGCAGAGGACGGCCCAGTCGGTCTGCCCCCGCCGCGCGAATTCGCCGCTGATGACGTTGTGCGGCGACGGCTCGTGAAACGCCTGCGGGACGGTGCAGCCGCGCCGCGCGAGCGAGCGCGCCACCGG
>DATCVD010000891.1:0-4131 GCA_036567125.1 Pyrinomonadaceae bacterium
GTGAAGTAGGCGAGCGCGCTCGAAGCGGCGGGCGTGTCGGACGCGGCCGGCGCGGGCCGGACGAGCAGGTAGTAAGCCTCGTTGGCGTTGTCCAAGTTCTCGCCGCCGAACTCGACCTCGGCGATGCTGAAGCTGATGCGCTCCTGCGTGTTCGAGACGTAGGGTTCGAGCGAGTTGACGCTCGCCTCCGGCGTGTTCGTCAGGCGCGTGACGGGGACGCTGCCCGCGGCCGGCGGCAGCGGGGTCGAGAAAATCTGCTTGGCGCGCGTCGGGTTCAGGCCCGCCGCGTCGCCCGCGGCGACGCGGCCGCCCGTCGCCGTCAGGTTCAGGTCGGAGGCCCACACCAGCCGCGTGTTGTCGCCGGTGAAGGTCGGGAAGCGCAGGACGGTGTCGGCCTCGTCCGTCGCGGCGCGCGACGTGACGAGCGTGAACGCGTCGGCCGCGACGTTGTAGACGAAGAGGCCGTTGCTCTCCTCGTTGGTCGCGGCGTCGGCCTTCGGATCGGCGGCGACCGACTCGAAGGCGAGGAACTGCCCGCTGCGGCTCAGCCGCCGGCCGGGGCTGAGCGTGTTGATGAGGTCTTGCGCGACGGAGCGGCGCGTGCGCGTGGCCTGCCGGACGCCCGCGAGCGACGCGCCGTTGAAGGTGGCGACGTAGATTTCGGCGTTGCCGTCGGCGTTGGCCGCGGCCACGTTGGCCGCGCCGTCGCCGGCGCGCAGGTCGGTCGCGTTCGAGACGAAGGCGACGACGCTGTCGCCGGAGGTCGCGCCCGAAATGTTCGGGTTATCGACGAAGGCCAGCGGGTTCGCCGTGAAGGCGGCGGCCGTGATGTCGGTCAGCTGGACGAGCGTGCCGTTAATGTAGGCGAAGACTTCGGGGCTGCCGTCGGCGTTGTTGCGCGCGCCGGACGGGGCGAGGTTGCGGGTCGAGACGAAGACGACGCGCGAGCCGTCGTCGTTGATCTGCGCCGAGCGGTTGTCGTCGGCGACGAAGGGGCTGACGTTCGTGCCGACGCCCGCGCGCGGCAGGCGGCTCGCCGCCGTGTTCGTCACGCGCGTGAAGGCGTTCTGGCGCAGCTCCGCGTAGGCGACCGTTTCGCCGACCGTGAGATCGACGGCGGCCACGTCGGGTATGCGGTAGATGAACAATTCCTGATTGCCGTCGGCGCGCAGGCGCTCGGCGACGCCGGCCGCGTTGCCATCGAACAGGAAGGGCGACGAGGCGGCGTCCGCCGGGTCAAAGCCGTTCGAGCTGAAGACGACGAAGCGTCCGTCGCGCGAGAGCATGGGCCGGTTGTTCGAGACCTCGACGCGGATGTTCGCGTTCGCGAAGCGGTCGGCGATGGCGACGTTCGGATCGACGAGCTGGCTGCGCGTGTCGGTGATCTGGAAGATGCGGCGCTGCGCGTAGTCGAAGAGGAAGATTTCGCGGTTGCCGTCCGCGTTGTTGGGCGACTTGGTCGCGGCCGTCTGGCCCGGCGGGACGGTGGCGATGTCGCCGGTCGATTCGATGACGACGAAGCGGCCGTCGCCGCTGATGTCGCGCGCGAAGCTGTTGCCCGGCCCCGTCGTAATCTGCGCGACGAGCGGGTCTGGCGTCGGCGGCGGCGTCTGCGCGCGGGCCGCCAGCGCGGCGGCCGAGCAGACGAAGGCGAGGGCCAACAGGGTGCGGAAAGCGTGTTTCACCGGGAAATTCTCCAAATGAGGCCGTGACTGAACGGTGTCAGCGAAAAAATTTTAAGGGCGACCGAACTTGTGCGTGCTCGGGGGCCGGCGCGGCGGGAGACTGCCGGCGGTGCGCGGCCAAGAACGGGCATTCTACTGGTAACGCCCGCAGAAGGGCAAGTTTACGAGCCTGCGCCCCTTCTGATGGCCGGGGCGCGCGGGCGGGTTGGCCGCGCCCGGTTGCCGGCTGCCTGTTGACGATTACCGGAGTCGTGAAAGTCTCGCGTCCGGGGTTCGAGATTTGAAATCTCGAACCCCGGACGCGAGAGCTTACGTTCTTCCGACCCGCGATCCGCGTTTAACCTAGCCCGGCCCGAACCTGAGCTTGTACTCCGTCGAGTTGAGGAAGCCGTTGACCATCGTCCGCACGTCGCCGGAGCGCAGGACGCTCAGCCACGCCTCGTAGCCTTCGGCGTCGGGCTTGCGCCGCAGGTAGCCGTAGTACTGCATCCCGACGAAGGCGTTGTCGAACTCCCTCGCGCCCACCTCGTCCGAGTCCGCGACGGCGCGCAAGACCTGCGCGCGCGTGAGCGTCGCGGAGTCGAGCCTGTTGGTCAACTCCGCGCCGGAGAGCGTCACCTTCGTGCTCCCGTCAGGGTTCGCCGGGTCGGGCGTCGTCACCTGCTGGAGTTGGTAGCGGCCGAGCAGGGCCGCGACGTACTGCGCGTTCGTCATCCCGCCGAAGGCGTTCGTGAACTCCTGCCGCTCGGTGAACCGCACGGCCAGTTGCGCCCTGCGCGCGAACACCTCCTCGGCCGTCGCGCCCGCGACGAAGCTCATGTCCGAGACGATCTCGGCATACTCGGGCAGGCGGTTGAAGGCCGCCTTGTAGAAGCGGAAGACGTAGAAGCCCTTGAGGCGGAACTCGTCGGAGCGGAAGAAGCCCTCGCCGGAGACGAAGATGCGGTCGCAGCCCGAAGGGACTTCCGGCCCCGTGAAGGCGTTCGGGCAGCCGTTCAGCACGCCGAGCCACGCGTTGAAGCCGGCGTCGTCCGGCTCTCTGGAGAGGAAGTCCAAGTACTGCTGGCGGACGAAGAACGGGAAGGAGGCGACGACCGGGTTCTGCGCGCCCGCCTCGTCGTTGTCCACGATGGTGACGGTCAGGACGTTCGGGACGCCGAGCACCGCGCCCGCGGGGGTGCCGCCCAGCCGCAGCTGGAAGGTCTCGTTCGCCTCGTCGTGGCCGTCGTCGATGAAGGGGACGGTGATCGTCTTCGCGGTCTCGCCGGGGGCGAACTGGAGCGTGCCGACCGCGGTGGCGAAGTCGCAGCGGGCGAAGGCGTTGCCCGCCGCGCCGGCCGCGTCGGCGCAGCCCACGGTGAAGTTGTCGGCGTCGGCCGTGGCGTAGTCGACGGTGGCGACGCCCGACACGTCGCCCGCGCGCGTGACCGTGATCGTCGCGCGCCCGCCGGCCTCACTCTGGGCGACGCTCGACGAACTGAACTGGACGGTGGCCTGCGCGGGGCCGGCGGTCGTGCGCGGCGCGAAGGTGACGGTCTGCGCGTTCGTCAGGCTTTTGAGCGCGCTCTCGGAGGTGTGCGACTCGACGACGTAGGCCGAAGGCTCGCCGCCCGAGACGGCGGCGACGGGGAACAGGTTCTGGTTGCCCGCGCCGTAGCGGAAGACGACGTGGCCGTCCGAGCGCAGCTCGATCTCGAAGTTGACGGGGTTGACGCCGCGGTTGACGCCGTGCGCTTCGGGGAAGGTCGTCGCCTGCCAGCGGTAGATGATGCGGCTCGCGTCGGGCTGCACGACGAAGATGCCGGCGTCCGAACGCTGCGCGGTGTTGATTTCGAGATCGTCCCAGAGGCCGGCGATCATCACCTGCCCCTGCGTCGCGGCGAGCGCGCTCGGCACGTCGTCCGCGTCGCCGCTCTCGCGGCGCGCGGGGGTCGAGAAGTAGAGCACGCCGTTCGTGGAGACGGTGAGGCTGCCGCGCTGCTGGCCGTAGAAGGGGAACTGGAAGGGCAGCGCGAAGTTGGCGAGGTACTTGTCGTCGCCGTCGAGGGCGAGGCGCGTGCCGCCCGCCGAGAGGGCCGCGGCGGCCGACTGCGTCAAGACGAAGGGATCGGTCGAGGGGTTCTGCTGGACGCTGACCGAGACGGACGAGGTGCTCGCGTTGCCGCGCTCGTCGTAGGCGACCAGCTCGACCGTGCCGCTCAGGTTGCGGAAGGGCGAGTCCATCGTGACCTGCTGCGGCGCGCCGCCCGCCGTGGGCGCGGCGGTGGTCGGCATCAGGACGCGCACGCCGAGCGCCGGGTTGACGAAGAAGAAGTCGTAGTCGGCGGCCGTCCCGGCGAAGCCGTCGTCGCCGGGGGCGTTGAACGAGAGCGTCAGCGAGCGGCCCGACTGCGACTGGACGGAGAGCGCGGTCTGCGCGGGCGCGGTCGTGTCGCCGCCGAGCGCG
>DATCVD010000892.1:0-3737 GCA_036567125.1 Pyrinomonadaceae bacterium
GCTGCGCGAGGGCCGGCCGCTCGTCGTGCGCGACATGACGGCCGCGGGCCAGCCGCACGCGCCGGCCGAGCGCCGCTACAAGTCGGAGTCGTTCATCAGCTACCCGCTCATGGTCGGCGGCCGCAAGGTCGGCGTCCTCAACGTGACGGACAAGGCGGCGGGCGGCGCGTACGACGATCTCGATCTCAACCTGCTCGACATGCTCGCGCCGCAGATGGCGCTCGCGCTCGACCGCGCCGCGTGGCACCAGAAGGCGACGCAGTTTCAACTCCTCTCGATCACGGACGCGCTGACGGGCCTGCTCAACCGCCGCTACCTCGAAGAGCGTCTGGCCGAGGAGGTCGAACGCTCGAAGCGCCACCGCTTCTCGATGAGCTTCCTGATGATCGACATCGACAACTTCAAGGAGTACAACGACCGCTTCGGGCATCAGGCCGGCGACCGCGCGCTCGAACTCACCGCGCAGTGTTTGAAGTCCGCGCTGCGCTCGGCCGACGTGGCCGCGCGCTACGGCGGCGAGGAGTTCTGCGTGCTGCTGCCGCAGACGAGCGCGCCCGAAGCCCTCGTCATCGCCGAGCGCATCCGCCGCAGGGTCGAGAGCACGCCCTTCCCGCACGGCGACGAGCAGCGGGGCGGCGCGGTCACGATCAGCGTCGGCGTCGCCTCCTTCGGCCCGCGCCTCGACACGCCCGAATCGGTCGTCCGCGGCGCAGACCTCGCCCTCTACAGTGCCAAGAGCCGCGGCAAGAACCGCGTCGAGTCCTACACGCCGCCCGCCGAACCCGTCAGCCTCCCGCCGAAACCGGATGTCCACTGACGCCACCCGCCCGCCGCAAGGCCAATCACGCCGCATCCTCGCGCGCGCCGCGCCCGATCTTTTTCCGGGGCGCGACGACGCCTTGCGCGAGATCGCCGCGCTGACGCCGCACGTCTCCGGGCCGCGCGGCCTGCTCGTGCTCGCCGCGCCGGGCGCGGGCGCGACGGAACTCTTGCGCCAGTCGTTCGACCGCCTCTTCCAGAAGCACGGCACGGCCTCGCCCATCTACTTCCAGTGGACGGCGCGCGACCGCACGGCCGCGGTCGCCGCGCGCCGCTTCCTCCACACCTTCCTCTCGCAACTCGTCGCGCACCGCCGGGACGATCCGTCCTACGTCAACTCGCCGCCGCCCCTGCGCGACCTGATCGATCTGGCCGACCCCTCGGACTACGAGTGGATCGAGCGGCTGGTCTTGGCCTTCGAGCGCGCGCGCGACCGCGCGGACGAGCGCGCACTGATCAACCTGTGTCTGAGCGCGCCGCAGTTCGCCGCGCAGAGCGGCGCTCGCTCGCTCGTGATGTTCGACGACGTGCACACGGTCGAGCGGCTCGAAGGCGAGTCGGGGCTGGGGCTGGAGATCGCGCAGGCGGCCGTCCACGCAGACGTGCCCTTCGTCCTCGCGGGCCTGCGGCGCGGCCTGCTCGACACTTTAAGCGGCGGCAACTCGCCCTACCGCTTCGACAGCTTCGACGCCGTCGGCCTCGACAACCTGTCGGACGCCGACGCGCGCACGCTCGTCGAGCGGCTGGCCTACACGCTGCGCGTCGCCGTCAACGACGAGACGCGCGACCTCGTCGTGCAGCAGTTCGCCGGCAACCCCTCCTACATCACCTCGTTCGTGCAGGCGGCCGAGCGCGCGCGCGTCTCGCTGACGAGCTTCCGCGACTGCCAGCGGCTCTACGTCGACGAGCTTCTCGGCGGCCGCATCAACCGCCGCTTCAACCACGTCCTCGAACAGATCGCGCCCGCGCCATCGACGCGCCGCGCGCTGATCCGCGTGCTCTACGACTCGGCGACCAACTCGGGCGGCAAGTCGCCGGCCGAGGCGTGGCGGCGCAGGCTCGAACTCGAACCCGACGAGCTCTACCCCGTGATGAACGCGCTGCACACGCACGAGCTGGCGAGCTTCAACGCGACCTTCATGGAGATGAGCGCCGACACCGTCTGGCGCGACTACCTGAAGGCGAGCTACCGCCTGCAAGTCGCCGCCGAGCCGCGCGCGCTCGTCGTCGCGGAGACGCTAGTCGAGACCCTGAAGCGCGCGCCGCAGACGATGGCCCGCCACTACCGGCGCGCGGCCGCGCTGGGCTTGCGCGAACTGCTCGCCCGCTTCAACGCGCAGCGCGTGCCGGCGAGCCTGCTGCACCACGACCGCTTCAGCCGCCTCTACCGCGGGACTGACGCCGAAGAGACGGCCGCCGGACTCGACGCCGAGACCGATCTCGTGCGCCTGCCGCAGATCGTCCACGCGGCCGCCTGCGAGGCGTTCCACCCGTCGATGCGGCAGGTCTGCGACGCCGAGCGGTGCGCCGTCGCGCACGGCTTCGACGCCGCGCCCTACACGGACGCGAGCGAGATCGTCTGGATCGCCGCCGAGATCGAGGGCCGGATGGAGATCGGCCGCGCGCTCACAGAGGTCTGGCTCGACCGGCTCGCGCAGGTCGCGGGCGCGTGCGGCTTCAAGCGCGCGCGGCTGTGGCTCGTCTCGCCCGAAGGCTTCACGCCCGAAGCGTCGGAGCTTTTGCACGCGCGCGAGGCGTTCGGATCGAGCCGCCGCCAGTTGGAGTTGCTGACGGCGCGGCTGAGCCCGGACGGGCCGGGCGCGGCGGAGCAGGCCGCGGCGGAGCCGCCCGACGAGTTCGAGATGGTCATCCCGATGGGCGGCGACACGGAGCTGATCGCGGCCAACACGGTCGAGCAGATCGCGCGCCGCCACAACTTCCGGCCCGACGACATCACGAAGATCAAGCACGCTCTGGTCGAAGCCTGCATCAACGCCTCCGAGCACTCGCTCAGCCCCGACCGAAAAATTTATCAACGTTTTCGTGTCGAAAGTGATAAATTAGTCGTCACCGTTTCGAGTCGCGGGGTTCCAGTCTCCCCGCCCGCGACCGCACAGGGCCACAACCACAGCAGCAGCAACGGCTCAGACCCAACCGATGAGTCGAAGGGAAGGCGCGGCTGGGGACTCAAACTCATCCGCACGCTGATGGACGAAGTCGAGTTCGAGCGCGTGGACGACGGCACCAGCCTGCGGATGACGAAGTACCTCCGGCGTTAGAGGGGACAACCGAAGATGGTGGAATCGGCGGACGGTTCCCCGGTGCGCTCCGAGCGCCACGGGGAGGTCGCAATCGTCCACGCCGGCGACTACCTCAACAAGCTGAGCGGCGAGCGCGTCGAGCGCGAGTGCCGTCTGCGGCTCGAAGAGGGCTGCCGCGCGTTGGTCGTTGACTTCCGGCAGACCGGGATGGTCAACAGCATCGGCGTCTCGATCCTGCTGGGCGTGATCGACGCGGCCGAGCGCGCGGGCGCGCCCGTCGCCTTCGCCGGCGCGAACGAGCAGGCCGCGCACATCTTCGAGATGCTCGGCCTGACCCGCCACGCGCGCCTCGCCGCGACGGTCGAGGAGGCGCGCGCCGAGCTGTCGGCCGAGGTGGAAAAATCCGCCGGCGTAAAAAAAAACGGCACTAGCCAACGGGCCGAGGCGCGGGCTTAAACCATGTCAACTTTCACCTCGACGGGCGCGGGGACGCAGACCGACAAGCTGCTCCACGCCTTCGCGGCCCTCGCCGATCTGGGCGAGGAGATCGCCGCCACGCGCGACTTCGGCGAGATGGTGCGCTCGACCCTGCACGTCGTCCTCGGCGCGCTGGGCGTGCGCCGCGGCGCGGTGGCCGAGTACGACACGGCCGCCGCG
>DATCVD010000893.1:0-2050 GCA_036567125.1 Pyrinomonadaceae bacterium
GACGCGAGCGCGGCCCCCGCCGCCGCCGTCCGTCAGCTCGAAGGCCGGCGAGTCTTCGACCCACGCTATCGACTCGCGCGGCATCCCGGCGGCGACCGGGTGCGCCGTGTCCAGCTCGACGCGCAGGATCGAGCCGGGGACGTAGAACTCCGTGCGCTTGAGTTTGCCGGTCGCGTCGCGCACCGGCAGCTTCAGGCGCTCGGCCAGCGTCGCCGCCGACTCGTTCAGGCAGACGAGCGTGCCGCCCGCCTCGACGAACTCCCGCAGCGCCCTCACGCCCTCGTCGCCCAAGCCGCCCGTCAGCTCGTCGGGCATCTCGCCGCGCTTGTGGCCTTCGAGCAGTTGGCGCTCGGACTGATCGGGGACGACTATCGCGTCGAAGCGCGCGCGCAAGTTTCCGGCGCGCACCTCGGCGTCGCGCAGCGGCGAGTAGTTGACGTTGTGCTGCTCGAAGACCCAGCGCGTCCAGCCCTCGTCCATCGAGGGCACGTGCGAGCGGTACAGGCCGACGCGCGAGTTGAGGACGGCCGGCCTCTCCTCCGTGAAGATGCGCGCGCTCAGCCGCCGGTACTGGAAGGGCGTGTGGACGGGCCGCGCCTCCACGCCCATCAGCAGCGGGAGCGTGTGCGCCGTCACGTCGTAGGGCGGCTGCGGGTGGCCGTCCTCGTCGCGCAGGTCGGGGTAGCGCTGGGTTTCGAGCAGCGCCTTGGCGAAGCCGCCGTAGGGCTGCGCCGCGGGGACGACGACCGTGCCGTTCGGGTAGGTCGTGCCTTCGGCCGTGAAGCGCGCCGCGTCGTGGAACTCGACGCCGCCGCGCCGCAGGGTGCGGAGCAGGTGCTGCACGCGCGTGTTCGCCGCGACCGACTGCTGGTGCGGGATGACGTAGGCGAACAACTCGCCGGCGCGGCGCGGGCGCACGGCCTCGCGGCCGACCTCGTAGAATCGGCCGAGCCAACGCTCGCGGTTGTCGGCCGCGTGCGCGAGCAGCGCGAAGGCCGCGGTCGTCATGTGGGTCGTGATTTCGGGGAGGCCCCAGCGGCCGCCCGGCCAGACGGGGCCGAAGTTGGCCGACTCCTTGCGCGGGTCGTAGCCCTGCCTGTCCTCGTCGCGCAAGTCTTCGAGCCTCAGGTTGAGCGGCGTGGCGATGCGCGCCGAGGCCGTCTCGGAGAGGATGCGGACTCCGGCGTGATAGTGCGAGTAGGCGCGCGCCGGAGTCCACGCGTCGTAGGACGAGTCGTAGGTGACGCCCTTCATCCCGGCGGCGCGAAGCTCGGCGGCGACGTGGCGGCCGAGTTCGGTGTAGCCCTCGACGATCCGGGAGGGTACGTTCGGCTCGACCGGTTTCATGTAGGGCGGGACGAAGATGCGCGCGCCGAACGCGCCCTGCTGGTGTATGTCGTGGACGATCTGCGGCCGCCAGACGTTGTGAATCTTATCGACCGTCAACTGCGTCTCGCGCTGCGAGAAGATGTACCAGTCGCGGTTGTTATCGTGGCCGATGTACTTGTGATACAGCTCCGGCGGGTTCGTGCCCTCGAAGGGCGTGCCGAGAGTCTTGTCGTACCAGTTCTTGACGATGTCCACGCCGTCCGGGTTCAGCGACGGGACGAGCAGGACGATGGTCTCGCGCAGGATCTTCCGGACAGCCGGATCGGCCGACGACGCGAGCCGGTGCGCGATCAGCATCGAGGAGAGGTACGAGCCGACCTCGGTCGAGTGAACCCCGCAGGTGACGAGGACGACCGCGCGGCCGCGCGCGATCAGGCCGGCGGCCTTGCGGCCGGGGTCGGGGCCGAGCGTGCGCGGGTCGGCGAGCTGCCGCTGAATCTCTCTGAACTCGCCGAGGCGCGCGAAGTTCTCCGGCGCGGTGATGGTCGCCATCACGAAGGGCGCGCCCATCGTCGTCTTGCCGAGTTCTTCAAACCGCATGCGGTCGCTCGCCTCGTCGAGCCGGCGGAAGTAATCGACGACCTGCGCCCAGCTGGCGAGCCTGCGATCCTCGCCCGGCTCGAAGCCGAGCACCTCGCGGGGCGCGGGCACGGCCGCCGCG
>DATCVD010000894.1:0-6378 GCA_036567125.1 Pyrinomonadaceae bacterium
GCCGCGCTAAACGGCGACGCGCGCCGCGCCGAGTCGCCGCCGTCACGGCCAATCGTTCGCCTGCGGCGGCGGCGGGGCGGCCCGCCCGCGTCGTCCATTTTCCCGCCGCGTGCTCCGAGTTTTCGTTCGCGCTTTGGCCGCCGTGGGCTTCCCCCTACGCCCTTAATTTTCTATAATTTCACGGGGAACTTTCCCCCTTGCCCCTTCGTAAGTCCGTGCGACAAACAGCCCCCGCTCGCGGCCCCGCAGGCCGCAAGTAGAGAGAGCGAGGCGGGTGGCGGAAAGGGCCGCGAGGGGTGTTGGGAGCAGTCAGGACGTTGACTTCTACTGGCGACGGTGCGGAACTGGTCAGGAGGTGTCGCGCGGGCGATGGCGCGGCGTGGGAGGAGATCGTGTCTCTCTACTCACGGCGCATCTATAACCTCGCCTACCGCTTCACCTCGCGCGCCGACTCGGCCGAGGACTTGACGCAGGAGGTCTTCGTCCGCGTCTACCGTTCTTTGGAGCAGTACGACCCGCGGCAGGGCGACTTGCAGAACTGGCTGATGCGGCTCGCGCGCAACCTGATCATCGACGACTACCGCCGCCGCCAGCGCGCCCCGCAGGACACGCAGGGCGAAGACCTCGAAGCGCACACCTATCATTTGCGCGCCGCGGGCGGCTCGCCCCAGCGCGAGATGGAGCGGCGCGAACTCGGCGAGCAGGTGCAGGCCGGCATCGACAAGCTGCCGCCCGATCTGCGGACGTGCGTGATCCTGCGCGACATCGAGGAGCTGAGCTATCAGGAGATAGTCGATCTCCTGCGGATACCCGAAGGCACGGTCAAGTCGCGGATCAACCGCGGGCGGATCGAACTGGCGAAGATTTTGCGGCGCATGAGGGTCGTCGCCATGAGCGAGGCTTGAGGCGCGAGAGTTTGGGTGAAGAGGCCCGCCGGGGCGTGCCGGTCGCGGAGGGGCGGCGGGTGCTGCGGGCGGGCGACGGGTTGAAACTTAACGAAGGGTGAGACGAGAAGAAACGATGCTGTGTGCAGAATTTGAAGATCGGCTGACGGACTACCTCGACGGCGCGCTCCCCGCGGACGCCCAGCGCGGCTGCGCCGCGCACGCCCTGCGCTGCCCCGTGTGTCACGATCTTCTCAACGAAGTGAAGAACGCCTTGCGCGCGTGCCAGACGGACGCGCCGCCCCCGCCGTCGCGCACGCTCGAAGCGCGCATCCTGATGCGCACCACGCCGGAGACGGCGATGACCTGCGAGGAGTTCGAGGAGCACCTGACGGACTACCTCGACGGCTTCCTGCCCGCGCCGCTCTTCCACCGCTGGGAGCGCCACGCGATCTTGTGCGGCCGCTGCACGAATTTGCCCGGCGAGGTCGTCCGCTCCATCGGCGCGTGCTACTCCTACATCAGCGAGGAGCGGCCCGTGCCCCTCGGACTCCACGCCCGCATCCTCGAAGCGACGCTCGGCACGAGCGAGGTCGGGCGAGTGCGCGCGCCGCTGGCCGCGCGCGTGAGCGAGTGGGTGCGCGGCTGGCTCGACGCCGTCGTCTCGCCGCAGCTCGCCACGGTGGCGACGATGGTTCTCGTCGCCGTCCTCGTCGGCACGAGCACGCTCTCCGACGACGGCTCCATCGCCGGCATGTACCGCGCGAGCCTGCGGCTGGCCGCCAAGACCTACGAGACCACCACGAGCCGCGGCGCGGCGATCCTGCGCGGCGGCTCGCAGCAGCAGAACAATCAAGCCCCTTCGGGCGCGCGCGAGTCGAACGGCAGGCCGGGCGTGTGAGCAGGCGGTAGGGCAACGGCGTCGGGCGCGCGGCGCACCTGACGGCTGGGCGAGTTTTAAGAGCGGGCAAGGGGGCGAAAGATTTTGACGGCGGTCGAGGCGATACAGGGCAGGCCCGTGAGGTGTTCATACCACAGCGCGAACGCGTCGGTCGTGGCGTGCAGCCGCTGCGCGCGGCCGCTCTGCCCGGCCTGCGATCACCGCATCCGCGGCTTCCCCTACTGTCAGGACTGCATCGTCGCCGGGGTGGAGCTGTTGCAGCAGCGGCCCGCGCTCGTCGAAGCGCCGCAGCACGTGCGGCGGAAAACGTCGCAGTGGGTCGCGCTGCTCCTGTCGTTCATCTTCCCCGGCCTCGGCGCGGCCTACAACGGGCAGACCTCGAAGGCCGTCGTCCACTTCTCGCTCTTCGCCGGCTGCCTCCAACTCTCGTCGATGACGAACGCGCCGGCCTTCTTCGTCCTCGCCGCCGCGGCCACGTGGCTCTTCGCGGCCGTGGACGCCTTCCGCACGGCGCAGCTCATCCGCGCCGGCCTCGCGCCCGACGCCGAGTCCGACCCGATCACGCGCCGGCTCTACGGCCACCCGGCCGCGTGGGCCGTGCTGCTCATCACGCTCGGCACGCTGTTCCTGCTGAACACGCTGTTCGGCGTGACGCTGCCCGTGCGGCAACTGCTCCCGGCCGCGCTCGTCCTGCTCGGCGCTTACATGCTCTTCGACTTTCTGCGGCGCGGGCCGGGCGCGCGCGATCAGGACTTCGAGCGCACGCCCTCGCCCTCGGCCGCGGGCAACGGCGCGGCGCTCGACATGACCACTTTCCGCGCGGGCGAGATCGCCGCGCAGCCGCCGTTCGCGGCGCGCGAGCGCAACGACTGGCCGCCGCGCGCTTGAGTTAACCGCCTCGGACTCTGCTATGATGGCCGCGGCCGGCGGGCTTTCGAGAGGGGCCGGCGAGTTTAGCGAGGGGAGAACGAAATTATGCTGGGCGTCCTGAAGGCTGGCGGCGGAATCGGCGCGATCATCGCGCTCATCCTGCTTCTGATCACGCTGGTCAAGGAGCTTATCGCGCTCGTCGGCTTCCTGCTCGTCGTGCTGAAGGTGGCGATAGTCGTCGCCTTCGTCGCGGTCTTCGTCGTCATCATTCTGGCGATGCTGCGCGCGCGCGGACGCCGACGCCGGGCCGAGGAACTCTAGGCCGCGGCCGTCCGAAGGCCGAAAATTTTGAGGGCCTGCGCCGTCTTTCATTGTCGGCGCAGGCCCTCGGCCTTTGCCGGCCGCCGAGGTAAGAAGACGTTCGCCGCCGTAACGGCGGGGAGAGCGAAGAAGTAAAGGGCGCGGCCGGACGGACGGATCGTGTTTCGTCGCGGCCTGACGGGGCGACTTGTCGGGCGCGGGCCTCGCTTTCGCCCCCTCTTGCGGTTTGCATCCCGCGGCCCCGTGTGGTAGTTTGCAGTCCCTTAAACGGGACGACCGGCGGGGGAAGGGATACTTCAAGGTCTTCATACAGGCCGCCGGCTGCTCACTTCAAGCAGGTTCCACAACTAAATCAAGAGGCCCCCAACCGTGGTTTCTTCGGCGCACGTCCGCCCCGAGGCGAGTGTGCCTTTGCGCGCTTTTTTCCGCGCCGCCCCACCCCCTTGAGGCGCGGACTCTAGCGAAAGGAGGACTGCTCTCCCAGATGACTAGAGACGACAGGCTTTACGCGTTCATCGTCGCCCACACCTCGCGCTCGCGCTCGACCATCCGCCGCATCTGCATTCATAAACGCTGGCTCCGGGCCGCGACCGTCGCCGCGGCGCTGCTCCTGTGCGCGGCCGGTTACGGGCTGTACGGCATCTACCGCGAGGCGGCGCACCAGAGAGTCGCCGCCGAGAACGAGCGGCTGCGGGTCGAGAACGAGAAGCAGCGCCGGCAGCTCGAAAAACTGGTGGATCGCGTCGAGGCCATCGAGGACAAGTCGCGCCGGCTGGCCGAGATGTCGGGCGTGGCGGGCGACGGCGCGCAGCCCGTCGTGCGCGGTTCGGGCGGCCCCGGCGTCGAGATGGACGCGGCGGCGGTCGCCGTGGTCGAGGCGCGGGCCGCGCAGCTCGAAGAGGAGTTGCGCTCTTACGAGCGCGCGCTCGACGAGAAGGCGCGCATCCCCTCGCTGTGGCCCGTGGCGGGCGACGTGACGGACAGCTTCGGCGGCCGCAGCAACCCCTTCGGCGGCGGCTCGTTCGAGCTTCATTCGGGTCAGGACATCAACGCCGAGCACGGCGACGAGGTCGTCGCCGCGGCCAGCGGCCGTGTCGTCTTCGCCGACTGGCACGGCGGCTACGGGCAACTCGTCGCCGTCGACCACGGCGGCGGGCTGACCACCCGCTACGCGCACCTCTCGAAAATCGACGTGCGGCCCGGCCAGCAGATCGCGCGCGGCCAGCGCGTCGGCGCGGTCGGCTCGACCGGCCGCTCGACCGGCCCGCACCTCCACTACGAGGTGCGGATCAACGACGAGCCGGTCAACCCGCGGGCCTACCTGCCGGCGCGGGCCGAAACCCTGCCGGCGGCAGTCGAATCGAAGCGCGATTGAAAGACTCGGTAATGTGCCAAATCTGTCACGCGAAAAAATCTTTCCGCTTGACAGTATCGCCGGGTGTCGTTTAGTATGCGCCGTCGTTCCCCCGCGGGGCGGTGTTTAACCCCTGTCCCGTGACTGTTTTAGAAGTGCAGCAATGAGTTTTCTGTAGTCCCTCTGTACGGCCCGCAAGTGGTGAAGGACGCCTCCCGGCAACAGACCTTCCCGCTCGCGGGCTTTTAGTTTGCCTCCGGCGACGTCTTCCCGCTGATACGCGCCCGGCTCAAAGCGAACAACCTGTGGCGTCCGAACATTCTCTCTCCCGGCCGCCTTTAACCGAATCGTTAGGAGGATTCGTCTGCTATGTCGAGAATTACCGGTAAGGTCAAGTGGTTCAACAACGCGAAGGGCTACGGCTTCATCGAGCAGCCCGGCTCTTCCGACATCTTCGTCCACTACAGCGCCATTCAGGGCGACGGCTTCAAGACCCTCGAAGAGGGGCAGGAAGTCGAGTTCGAGGTCACGCAGGGGCCCAAGGGGCCGCAGGCCGAGCGCGTGACGAAGACGTAGTCTCCCCCGGACTAGCTTTCGACTTGGAAAGCCACTGACCGCTTCCGGTCTCCCATTGAGCCGGGAAGCGCAAGACCGAGAGGCCGCGCGGACTGTTCAGCCAGTCCGCGCGGCCTCTTAACTTTCGCCGGGTCTTTTTAAACTCCCGCCGGACTTTCCCCGACGCCTTCCGGCGCGACTCGTCCGACTCCCCCGCCCCGCAACTACTTCTCGGCCTTCGCCTTGAAGCTGACGCGCCCGTCTTCCAGATAGACCGAGTAGCGGACGCTCTCGCAGCCCAGCCGCTCTTTGAGCGCCTCGGTGCGCGCCGCGATCATGCGGTGGAACTGCGCGAACGGGATGTCCTCGGCCGACTCGCCGCAAGTGCGCTTCGCCTCGACGAGCGCGTCGTACAGCCCGCGCACGGTCTGGAGGTCGGCGCGCGCGTCCGCGCAGACGAAGGTGGCTTGGCGCGACTTCGTCGTGCGGCGCTCGTCGTCGGCGGCGGCGAGTTTGGCGAGCGCGGCGGCGCGCGCCCCGCGGCCCTCCTCGCGCTCCTGTATGTTGCGCCGCCACTGGTCGCGCAGGGAGACGTAGCGCGCGACGAGCGAGTTGTAGCGGTAGCGCTGCGCGTAGGTCAGGTTGCGCTCGTCGGCCAGCCGCTTGACCGCCGTCTCGACGCGGCCCTTCGTGTCGACGGGGGGCCGCCGGGCCGCGCCGTTGAAGAAGATTTCGAACTCGACCTTGAGCTTGCGGATGTCGTCTTCGAGGCGCGCGAGCATGTCGTCGATGGGCGGCGGCGCGTCGCGCGCGATGACCGCCTTCTTCTGATCGTCGCGGTGGCGCTCCTGCTCGCCCTCGCGCACCCGCTTCACAAACCTGTTCTCACGCGGCACGGCTACTCACCTCTCTTCCGCGCGCCCGCGCCCCGTCGGCGCGCGACGCCCCACTTCGAACATAAGGGTTCGCCTCCGCGGGTGTCAATAAAATTAGCTGTTAGCTGCTAGCGATTGCTGTTAGCCAATCGGCGCTTTGGGTAGAATGCTTCCGGGGTTTGGGCCGACCCGGCCGCCCGGTTACGGAGGTCGGCCGGCGGCCCGTTTTCCGGCTAACGGCTAATCGCTAACGGCTAACAGCTTCCCATGCCGAAACCACAACTTTTGCGGGCGCTCCCGTCGGTCGATGCGCTGCTGCGGGCCGACGGGGCGAGGGCGCTGGCCGAGCGCACGGGGCGAGCGCGCCTGACGGCGCTGGCGCGCGCCGTGACGGGGGAACTGCGCGCCGAGTTGCTGGCGCAAGCGTCCCTGTCGCGTGCCGGGGGCGCGAACGGCGACGACCCCGTCTTGAAGTCGGAGGGTGACGCCGCCCGAAGCCCGGAGGGCCGGGTAGCGAAGTCGGGGGGGCGGGTCTCGGAGCCGGAAGGCGGCGTGACGCGCGAGTCGCTGCTGGCCGAGGCGGTCAGGCGTCTCAGCGTCGCGGTCGAGCGCGAGGGC
>DATCVD010000895.1:0-2475 GCA_036567125.1 Pyrinomonadaceae bacterium
GCGGGCGCGCCGGCCGGCGGCGGGCACGAGGCGGAGGCCGGGGAGGAGGAGACTTCGCAGGAGCTGCTGATGCTCGTCGAGTTCGTCGCCTCGTTCGCGGCCGACGCGATGGGGATGGTGGCCCATCCGGGCGCGCAGCCGCCGCAGGATGTCAACCTGCCGCTCGCGCGCCAGTGCATCGACATGCTCGGCGCGCTGCGCCAGAAGACGAGCGGCCACCTCTCCTCGGAGGAGCAACGCTTCATCGACTCGATCCTCTCGCAACTGCGGATGCAGTACGTCTCGCTCACCAGCGCCCCGCGCGGCCAGCAGCCCCGCAGCGGCTTCAGCGGCGGCGACATCACGGGGGGGAGATAGCAAGCTCGTGAATCGTGAATCGTGAATCGTAAATGGTGGCGTCCGGCCTGTTCACGATTTACGATTCACGATTCACGATTCACGGCTTTATGAAAGTCACCCTGCTCGGCACGGGCACTTCGACGGGCGTGCCTTCAATCGGCTGCGACTGCGAGACCTGCACGTCCGACGACCCGCGCGACAAGCGCCTGCGCGTCTCCGTCCTCGTCGAGCACGAGGGGCACACGATCCTCGTCGACACGTCGTCCGACTTCCGCCAGCAGGCTTTGCGCGTCGGGCTGCGCCGCCTCGACGCGGTGCTCATCACCCACTGCCACGCCGATCACATCTTCGGCCTCGACGACATCCGCCCCTTGAACTTCCGCCACGGCGCGCTCGGCGTCTACGCCAACGAGCGCGCGTGGAAAGATATCCGGCGCATCTTCCAGTACGTCTTCGAGCCGACCTACTTCGGCGGCGGGCTGCCGCAGGTCGTCGCGCACACGGTCGTCAGCGGCGCGCCCTTCTGCCTCGCGCCCGGCCTCGAAGTCATGCCGCTCGAAGTGATCCACGGCCGCCTGCCCGTCGTCGCCTACCGCTTCAACGACTTCGCCTACGCGACCGACCTCAGCGAGATTCCGCCGGCAACCCTCGACGGCCTCCGCGGCCTCGACACGCTCGTCATCGACTGCCTGCGCCTCGCCGCGCACCCGACGCACCTCAACCTTGAGCGCGCATTGCGCTACGCCGAGCAGTTGCGCCCGCGCCGCACCTACCTGACCCACATCGCGCACGACATCAAACACGCCCGCGACTCAGCCCTGCTCCCCGCGGGCGTCGAGTTCGGGTACGACGGGTTGGAAATAGTGATGAGGACTGAGGACTGAGGACTGAGTAAAAAGATTCGCCTTTAACTCAGTCCTCAGTCCTCAGTCCTCAGTCCTTTTATGCGTTTATTCCACGGCACGGACAACGCCGAGATCGCGCGCCCGACGGTGCTCACCCTCGGCGTCTTCGACGGCCTGCACCTCGGCCACCAGTTGATCGTGCGGACGGTCGTCGAGCGGGCGCGCGCCGCGCGGGCCGTGCCGACCGTCGTCACCTTCGACCCGCACCCGCGCGCGGTGCTGCACCCGGAGTCCGCGCCGCCGCTGCTGCAAACTTTCGATCAGAAGATCGAGGCGCTGGGAGTTTTGGGGATCGAGCAGGCCATCGTCGTGCGCTTCACGGAGGAGTTCGCGCGCGTGCGCGCCGAGGAGTTTTTGCGCGACGTGGTCGGCGAGCGTTTGCAGGCGAGGGAAGTCTATCTCGGCCGCGGCTTCGCCTTCGGCTACAAGCGCGAGGGCGACATCGCGCTGCTGCGCCGCGTGAGCGAGCGGCTCGGTTTTCACGCCGACGAGGTGCCCGAAGTCTGCCTGCGCGGGCGGCGGATCAGTTCGAGCAGGATTCGGGAGCTGCTCGCGCGGGGCCAAGTCAACCTCGCGCGCAGGATGCTCGGCCGGCCTTACGGCGTCGAGGGCCGGGTCGTGCGCGGGGCCGAGCGCGGGCGCACGCTGGGCTTCCCGACGGCGAACCTGCACCCGCAGAACCGCGTCATCCCGCGCGGCGGCGTCTACGTGACGGCCACGCTCATCGAGGGGCGCTGGCGGCGCAGCGTGACGAACGTCGGCACGCGCCCCACCTTCGAGCGCGACGCCGAGGCCTCGGTCGAGACCTACGTGATGGACTGGTCGGGCGACCTCTACGGCGACGTGGTGCGCGTCCGCTTCCTCCACCGCCTGCGCGACGAGCGCAAGTTCTCGTCGCTCGACGAGCTGAAGACACAGATCGGCCGCGACGCCCGCCGCGCCGCGCGCTACTTCGAGCGCGCCGCCGTCCGCCGCTCGCTGGCCGTCGTTTAGCCGGGGTCGGGCCGCCGAGTTTCGCCGTGCGGGCTGCAAATTTCAGGTCGGGCGCGGCATCTAAACTGTTACCGAATTCGGGACTCAAATTTTTTGCCCGCGCGACAGGATCGCGACACGCAGTCGTTAACTTCGCCCCGTGATGGCAACCGAAGCAGGCAATCATACGGCCCTCGCGCGAACGAACGGCGCGGACGGACGCCGCGCCGACGGCAACGGCCGCCCCGCGCCGACGGCC
>DATCVD010000896.1:0-4405 GCA_036567125.1 Pyrinomonadaceae bacterium
CCCGCGCGTCGCGCCCGCCGACGTGGCGAGCGCGCACCCGCACCCCGACGAGACGCAGCCCGCCGCAGAAGGTACCGCGCCGCGACAGGAACAACTCGGCAAGGCCGACTGGCTGTAGGGCCTGCCGGCGACGCCAACTCACATGGCCTCCACACTCCTAGAACCGGAAAGCGCCGAGGAAGACGAGCGCGAGGAAGAACGGGACGGCCGGCTCTCCGGCCAGATGTCCTTCCTCGACCACCTCGACGAGCTGCGCCGCCGCCTCGTCCGCTCCGTCGTCTTCGTCCTCGTCGTGTTCATGCTCTGCTGGTGGGTCTCCGCGCCCCTCTACGACTTCCTCGCGCGGCCCGCCCGCGTCGCGCTGGCCGAGGCGCAGCGCCGTCAGCTGCCGCTCGGCGGCATGACCGGCGCCGAAGCCGCGCTCCCGCTCAGCTCCCTGAACGAGGGCGACGCCGGCCGCTACGTCTTCGCCGACGCGACGAACATCGGCCAGAGCGTGATCCCGCCGGGCGCGAGCGTCGCGGCGCGCGTCGCGCGCGACGCGCAGGGGCAGTTGGGGCTGTTCACGGACGAGCCGCTGCTCGCCGGCAACACCGTCATCCCGAAGGGCGTGCGCCTGCCCTTCGATCCGCAGACGCCTTCGGACGCGCTGCCCGGCATCGACGACCGCCTCGTCGTCAACACGGCGGTCGAGCCGTTCTCGCTCTACGTTAAAGTCTCGCTCTACGCGGCCCTCTGCGTCTCCGTCCCCTTCCTGCTCTGGCAGATCTGGGCCTTCGTCTCGCCGGGCCTCTACCCGCACGAGCGCGGCTACGCGCTCCCCTTCGTGGTGCTCTCCTCCATCGCCTTCGTCGGCGGCGCGGCCTTCGCCTACAAGGTCATCTTCCCGCCGGCCCTCGAATACCTGCTCGGCGTCGGCGAGAACTTCCGCCTCTTCCTCAACGCGGCCAACTACTTCGACTTCATCATCCTGATCATGCTCGGCATGGGGCTGGTCTTCCAGATGCCGGCCGTCACCTACGTGCTGTCGCGCATCGGGCTGGTCTCGGCCCGCCAACTCGTCCGCTGGTGGCGCATCGCGCTCGTCGTCATCCTCGTCGCCGCGGCGATCCTCTCGCCGACCGCGGACGTGCCGAACATGATGCTCTTCGCCGCCCCGATGGTCGTCCTCTACTTCCTCTCGATCTTCGTCGCGTGGATTTTCGGCCGGAAGCGCCGGCGCGAGGCCGACGCTTGACCGGAGGCCCGCGGACGCCGGCCTAAACACCCGGCCCGCGCCCCTTAAACCCAGCCTTTCGGGCAACCTACGGCCCTCTTCGGGCATCTTGACCTTGTCCGGCTAAGGCTCTAAAATTCCGGCCCAGAGAGACTGGCGACGCTTTCGGTCGGGCCTGAGTTGGAAGGCGCTTTTGCACCGACGGGCGTCGCCGTTTTCCTGACCGGCCGGTCGAACTTTCTCAGCAAGCAGGGTCGGCCCCGTTCTCGGGCGCAAGTCCGCCACGTAAGCCTCGCCGCCAAGAGGCAGTTTTTCTTCGACAGGAGTTTCCGCAATGGCTCGTCCAACCTCCCTCCGCCGCCGCGTCGCCGCGGCCCTTTTCACCCTCGCGCTCGTCGCCCAACTCGTGCCGGCCGCGCTCGCGCAGGGCGACAAGGACAAGAAGAACCAGTCGCAGCAGCAGGACGTGATGTCGCGCGAGCGCAACCGCAAGCCCGAGCTGAAGAAGGTCTATAAGGAGTGGCTCGACAAGGATGTGGCCTACATCATCCGCGACTCGGAGCGGGCCGCCTTCAAGAAGCTCGCCACGGACGAGGAGCGCGAGCAGTTCATCGAGCAGTTCTGGCGGCTGCGCGACCCCGACCCCGACACGGACGAGAACGAGTTCAAGGAGGAGTACTACGAGCGCATCGCCCACGCCAACGAGAAGTTCGCCTCCGGCATACCGGGCTGGAAGACCGACCGCGGCCGCATCTACATCATGTTCGGCAAGCCCGACTCGGTCGAGTCGCACCCGGCCGGCGGCAACTACGAGCGCCCCTCCTACCACGGCGGCGGATCGACCTCGACCTACCCGTTCGAGGTCTGGTTCTACCGCTACATCGAGGGGGTCGGCAGCGGCATCGAGATCGAGTTCGTCGATCCTACGGGTTCGGGCGAGTACCGCATCGCGCGCTCGCCCGACGAGAAGGACGCGCTGCTGCACGTCCCCGGCGCGGGCCTGACGCTCTCCGAGCAGCTCGGCCTCTCGACGAAGGCCGACCGCCTGACCGGCATGGGGGCCTTCGGCTCGCAGAACTACCAGCGCGAGGCCGACAACCCGTTCACGCGCCTGCAACTGCTGGCCGATCTCTCGCGCCCGCCCGCCATCAAGAATAAGGAGATGGCCGACCTGATCACGCTCACCGGCACGGGCGAGATCGAGGAGAACCCGCTCGACTTCGACATGCGGGTCGATTTCTACCGCATGTCGGAGGCCAACGTCGTGACGGCCTTCACCATCCAGACCGAGAACAAGGAGCTGACGTTCGCCGACGTGGGCGGCGTGCAGACGGCGCGGATGAACATCTTCGCCCGCATCACGTCGGTCGCCGGCCGCCGCGTCGCCGTCTTCGAGGACGTGGTGACGGCCTCGGCGACGGCCGAGGAGTTGGTCACGGCCCGGGATCGCAAGTCGGCCTACGGCAAGTCCGTGCCGCTGCCGCCGGGCACGTACCGCGTGGACGTGGTCGTGCGCGACGTGAACTCCGGCGCGACCCGCATCAAGCGGCAGGGCTTCACCGTGCCGAAGTACGACCCGAAACAGCTCTCGACCTCGACGCTCGTGCTCGCCGCCAAGCTCGAATCGCTCTCGGATCAGCCGGCGGTCGGGCAGTTCACCATCGGCGGCTTCAAGGTGATCCCGAACGTGTCGGGCATCTACCGCAAGGGCAGCCCGCTCGGCATCTACTTGCAGGTCTACAACGCCGGGATCGATCAGACGACCCTGCGCCCCTCGGTCGACGTGGACTACGTCGTGACGAAGGGCGGCAAGGAGATCGGCAAGATCACGGAGGACTGGAAGGGGCTGTCGGATTCGGGCCAGCGCCTGACGCTCGCCAAGCTGCTCGACACCGCGCGGCTTGCGGGCGGCGACTACGAGATCGCGATCCGCATCCGCGACCACGTCTCCGGCCAGTCGATCTCGCCCACGGCCAAGTTCACCGTCCTCGAATAACCTTCCGCGGAGCGCGGCAAACAGTTCGGGCGGCCCGGTCGAATGTGACCGGGCCGCCCGAAAACTTTTTAGCCGACTCGTCCTCTTTCGGTTTCGCCCTCTTCGGTTAACCACTCCGTCAGAAGAGCGACTCCTGCGGTGAAGGCGTTTCCGCGCGCTCGCCGCGGCGGAGCGCGTTGACGAGCAGGTGCGCGCGGCGCGTCGGCTCGGGCTGGCGGTAGCCGCCGTCGCAGTCGAGCGTGAGTTTGATCGCGCCCTCGAAGTCAATGAGGTGGCCGGGCGAGACGTAGATCGGCTGCACCTTGTTCTTCGTCCGCACGGCCGCGCCCACCTGCTCGCCGTTCTTCGGATCGACGAGCGGCGTCCACGCGCCGCGCTCGGGCTGCGGCTCCTCGTAGCGGCCGACGAGCACCGACTTCGCGCACCCGAGCGTCGGCCGGTCGATGAGCAGCCCGACGTGCGAGGCGATGCCGACGCGGCGCGGGTGCGCCAACCCCTGCCCGTCGAACATGACCGCGTCCGGCTCGGTCTTCAACTTCGCCCACGCCTCCAACACCGACGGCGTCTCGCGGAACGAGAGCAGCCCCGGCACGTAGGGGAACCGCGTCTCGCTCACCACGCCGACCTCCTCCACCACTTCGAGCGACGGCAGGCGCAGCACGACTATCCCGGCGTAGACGGCGGGGTCGAACTTGTTGAACGAGATGTCGGCCCCCGCGACGGTTTCGATCTTTTTCCCGAGCGGCACGACGCGCACGCGCTCGCGCAGTTGCTTCTGCAACTCGACCGCCTCGCGCGGCGTCACGTCCCACTCGTGCAGCTTCTCGTAGCTCGCCATGTTCGCCCCTCACAAAACGACTTTCGCGTCGAAGGCCACGGCCTCGCTCGCGCCGACCTCCGCGCCCTTGCGGGTGATCGAATGAACCTGAAACTTCGCGTCGTCGCGCGCGGGGAAGTCCACGCGGAAGTGGCCGCCGCGCGACTCCTCGCGCCAGAGCGCGGCGCGCGCGACGCAGGCGGCGACCGTCAGAAAGTTGCGCGAGGGCGCGCGCAAATTCGCCCGCGAGATCTGCTCGAACTCGCGCAGCGCGCGCCCCAACGACTGCCGCGAGCGCAGAATCCCGACGCGCTCCCACATCAGCCGGCGCACGCGCTTGCGCACGGCCGTCGCCACCTCGCCCGTCGCGGCGGGC
>DATCVD010000897.1:0-3443 GCA_036567125.1 Pyrinomonadaceae bacterium
GCCGCGCGTCGAGCTGATCGAAGTGCCGCGCGGCTTCCCCTCCGCGACGCCGCGCGCGCAACTCCCGGACGCCGCGGCCGACGCCGACACGTCGCAGTTCCGCACGCGCCTCGTCTCGATGCTCTTCGCCGACGCTTTGAACTTCAGCAAGCTCTCGGAGGATCAGATTCCGCTCTTCGTCCGCCACTTCCTCGGCGCGGTCGGCGAACTCGTCGCGCGCTGCCAGCCTGCGCCCCTGCTGCGCAACACTTGGGGCGACGGCATCTACATCGTCTTCTCGAATGTTGAGACGGCCGGCCGCTTCGCCCTCGATCTGTGCGAGCGCGTCAACACGACGCGCTGGGCCGACGCGGGGCTGCCCGCCGAGCTGAACCTGCGCATCGCGCTCCACGCCGGCCCCGCCTACGCCTGCACCGACCCCGTCACGCGCTCGCCGAACTTCATCGGCTCGCACGTCTCGCGCGCCGCGCGCATCGAGCCGATCACGCCGCCCGGACAGGTCTACGCCAGCCAAGCCTTCGCCGCGCTCGCCGCCGCGCAGGGCGTCACGGAGTTCACCTGCGACTACGTCGGCCAGACCCCGCTCGCCAAAAAGTACGGCACCTTCCCCACCTACCACGTCCGCCGCGGCCGCTGACGCGGGCGAAGAATTAGCCACGGAGCGCCCGCAACGGGTGCGCGTCACAGAGGGGCGTGAACCCGTTATCGAATGGGCGGCGAACGTTTCAAAGAAAAGCTCAGGCGTTACGGCGTAACGCGTGCCGGCTATGAAGGGACGGCCATTCGGAATAGATAAATGAGTCGCCGTTCCCTCGCGGCCGGAATCTCGAACAGAGGGACGAGTGTTTGAGACAGACGAGCGGGTCGGCCTCCCTCTGTAACGAGAACCTGTTACAAAGGGAGGCCGACCCGCTCGTCTGTAACAAGAACCTGAAACGGGGGAACGAGAACCCGTCCCCCTGTTTCGCCTGCGCGTAACGAAGCCGCGCGTCCGCCGAGCTTCAGAACGAGGCGGGGATAGTTATCGCCGGCCTACTTCTGCTCGTCCTTGCCCTCCTCTTTGCTCGCGGCCTCGCGGCTGCGGCCGCGCGGCGGGGCATTCTTGACGTGGCGGTCGAACCAGTCGAGCATTTCGGAGAGCACGTGCTCGGTCGATTCGCGCGAAGAGTAGCCGTGCGACTCCAGCGGGAGCATGACGAGGCGGACGGTGCCGCCCGTCCCGCGGATGGCCTGATACATCCTCTCGGACTGCATCGGGAACGTGCCGGTGTTGTTGTCGGCCTCGCCGTGAATCAAAAGGATCGGCTCCTTGATCCGGTGCGCCTGCATGAAGGGCGAGACCTTGATGTAGGTCTCGGGCGCTTCCCACAGGATGCGGCGCTCGCTCTGGAAGCCGAAGGGCGTGAGCGTGCGGTTGTACGCGCCGCTGCGGGCGATGCCGGCGCGGAACAGGTCTGTGTGGGCGAGCAGGTTGGCCGTCATGAACGCGCCGTACGAGTGGCCGCCGACGCCGACGCGCTCGCGGTCGGTGACGCCCATCTCGACGGCCTTGTCAATCGCCGCCGCGGCGCTCGCCTCCAACTGCTCGACGTAAGTGTCGTTGGCCTTCTCGGGCGTGCCGACGATGGGCACGGTCGCGTTGTCCAAGACGGCGTAGCCGTTCAGGAGGAAGAAGAGGTGCGAGGGGCCGGTGATGGTCGTGTAGCGCTGCGTCGAGCCGGTGACTTGGCCGGCGGTGTCGGCGTCGTTGAACTCAAGCGGGTAGGCCCAGACGACCGTCGGCAGGCGCGTGCCCTCCTTGTAGCCGGGCGGGAGGTAGAGCGTGAAGGAGAGCGGGACGCCGTCCTTGCGCTTGTAGGTGACGAGCTGCTTCTTGATGGCGCGCAGCTGCGGCGTCGGGTCTGCGTAATCGGTCAGCGCGCGCACGGCGGTCGAGGGGGCCGCGCCGCCCGACGCGGGAACGGCGTGGACGAAGTAGTTCGGCGGATCGTTCGGCGACTCGCGGCGCGTGACGAACTGCGAGGCGTCGTCTTTCAGCAGCGCGACGAACGACTCGTAGCTCTGCGCGTCGCTGCGGAAGAGGCGCTCGGCCTTGAGCGTTTGCAGGTTGAAGCGGTCGAGGAACGGCCGGTCGCCCTCGCGCGACGCGCCCGCGCCGGAAAGATAGATGTGGCCGTCGTGGACGAGGATCGCGCGGTGGTTCGTGGGGAGCAGCCGCGTGACGGGCGTGCCCGGATCGTTGTAGCGATCCTGCACGTTGCGCTCCCACACCTTCCGCGCGTCGTTCGGGCGGTCGGCGCTGACGATCCACGTCGTCTCCTTGCGCGAGTCGCGCTCGTAGTCGCTCACCAGGAGCGTCCCGCCCGTCTCGAACCACGAAAGGTTCCGCAGGCGGTGCGGCGTGCGGAAGATTTCGGCGGGCGCGCCGGCGAACGGCGCTTTGAGCATCACGACGCGGTCGCGGTGCTCGGCCTTGCGTTTCGGATCGCCCTCGTCGAGCGCCTCGGCCCAGACGAGCGTCGCCGGCTCGTTCGGCCGCCACGCGTAGCGGCGCGGGCCGGTCTGCACGCCGTCAATCGGCACCTGATCCTGTAAAGGCAGGCTCGCGATCTGGTGCGCGAGTTTGCCCGACGAGTCCCAGACCTCGACGTCCTTCGGGAAGTCGTTGACCGGGTAGAGGTACGAGAACGGCCGGCGGATGCGCGAGACGAGGATGAAGCGGCCGTCGGGCGAAGGGCGCACGGTCTCGTAGATCGCGGGGCGGCCGACCGGAGTCGCCCGGCCCGAGGCCGCATCGACGGCGGCCAACTGCGCCGTCGCGTAGTACTCGAACTGCTCCTCGTCGTAAGGGTTGCGGAGCAAATCTTGGTAGGTGCGCACCGGGCCGGCGCGGCCCGAACTCTCCTGTATGTTCGGCTCGCGCGGGACGGCGGGGGCCGCGCGGAGTTGTCCGCGCGCCGGGGGCACGAGTTGGACGAGCAGCGTGCGGCCGTCGGGCATCCACTGGAACGGCTCGCCGTAAACGGCGCTGACCGCGACGCCCCGCAGCTTCGAGACCCGGCCCGTCGCCGCGTCGCCGACCCACAGTTCGAGGCCCGCCGGCGTGCGGTTGGCGAAGGCGAAGCGGCGGCCGTCGGGGCTCCAAGTGATGTAGGCTGCCTGCGCGCCGGCGGGCAGTTGGATCGGCGTCTCCGCGCCCGTGTCGATGCGCTTGAGCGAGAGCCTGACGTAGTAGCTCAGGAGGTGCGGCGCGTTGGTGTTCGGGTTGATGCGCAGGCCGGCGAGCCGCAGCATCGGCTGCGCGAGATCGGAGATCGGCGGGTAGCGCGTGGCCGTCGCCACGATGGCGCGGTCGCGCGCCGGGCCGATGAAGGCGACGGGCGGGACGGGCGCGCTCAAAACGTCTAACACGGCCTGCGGCGGCTTGCGGTAGCCGCCCGGCT
>DATCVD010000898.1:0-2924 GCA_036567125.1 Pyrinomonadaceae bacterium
CGGCGCCGGCGGGTTGACGGGCGGCCTCATCGGCGCGCTCGTCGGCCGCGGCGTGCCCAAAGAGCACGCCGAGCAGTACGACAAGGGCATCCGCGAGGGCGGCATCCTCATGGGCGTTGACGCCCGCAACGACGAGGACGCCGACTACTTCGAGAACGAATTCCGCACGCACCGCGGCGAGCACGTCTACCGCTAAAGGCCGTCTCGGACTTTTGCACCACGGGAGGAGAGGAAGAATGAGACGGACTTCGGCACTGCTCGCGTCGCTCGCGCTCGCCGCGACCTTCGCGGCCTGCGGCGGCGGCGACTCGAACGGCAACAACGCGAACCGCGCGAACGCGAACAACGCCAACAACACCAACAACGCGAACGCGAGCTCCTCGACCAACAACGGCAACGCGCAGGGCCGCGAGGGGATCATTGACACCAACGCCAACGTGCCGGCGAACGCCAACGGCCGGACGGCGGATTCGGGCACGGCCGTCATCCAGAACAACAACGGCAACCGGAACACCTCCGGCGTCTCGACCGCCAACGACAACGGCAACCGCCGCGCCAACGGCAACAACCGCAATAACTAGCCGGCGCGCGAAAACGCCGACCGGCGTCACGCACAGGGGCCGCCGCGCACGTCAACTGCGCGGCGGCCCTTCTTCTTCTTCAACCCCAAACCTTAAACGCCCGACCTTCTTCGTCCGCGCCCCTCCGCGCCCCCGCGGCGGTGAATTCAGTATTCGCCGTCTCCCGGGTCAAAGCCGCCGCCGCCCGCCCGAATCTGGCGCGCGCGCCGCCCCGTGTAGTACGATGGGCCGGCAATTCCCCACAATTCGGTCGCCGGATTCGAGCCGCAACCGCCCTCGCGGCCCGGATCATCAAACTTACACTTTCGCCGGAGGCTGTCACGAATGATCAATCAGGAACGCATCAAAAATCTCCTTCTCGAACTCGTCCAGATCGACTCCCACTCGCGCAAGGAGCGCGACGTGGCCGAGCGCATTAAGAAATACTGCGAGGAGATGGGCGCGGCCGTCGAGATCGACGACGCCGGGGAGAAGGTCGGCGGCAACTCCGGCAACGTCATCGCGCGCTTCCCCGGCACGATCCCCGGCGCGGAGACGATCATGATGTCGGCCCACATGGACACGGTCGTCCCCGGCGAGGGCGTCAAGCCGATAGTCGAGGGCGACATCATCCGCACCGACGGCACGACCGTGCTCGGCGGCGACGACAAGTCCGGCTGCGCCGTCATCATCGAAACGATCCGCTGCCTGCAAGAGCGGAACATCCCGCACGCGCCCATCGAGGCCGTCTTCTCGATCTGCGAGGAGGTCGGGCTGTTAGGCGCGAAGCACGTCGACGTGTCGAAGCTCGAAGCGAAGTACGGCATCGTCTTCGACTCCGACGACCCCGGCTTCCTCTTCACCCGCGGCCCCTCGGCCAACCACATGGAGTGGAAAATCTACGGGCTGGAGTCGCACGCGGGCGTCGCCCCCGAAGACGGCATCTCCGCGATCAAGATCGCCGCCGAGGCCATCAGCGAGATGAAGCTCGGCCGCATCGACGAGGAGACGACGGCCAACGTCGGCGTCATCGAGGGCGGCAAGGCCACCAACATCATCACCAACTACGTCTACCTCAAAGGCGAGGCCCGCTCGCTCTCCGAGGAAAAACTCGACGCCCAGACGCGCCACATGAACGAGTGCTTCGAGCGCGCCGCCGCGAGGTACGAGGTCACGGTCGACGGCGTCACGACCAAGGGCCGCGTCGAGGCGCACGTCACCCGCGAGTATTTCGCCATGGACGTGCCCGAGACCTCGCGCGTCGTGCAGCTCGTCTATCAGGCCGCCCAGCGCCTCGGCCACAAGGTCGAGACGCTGGCCTCGGGCGGCGGCTGCGACGCCAACATCTTCAACAAGCGCGGCATCGAGTGCGCCAACTTCGGGACGGGGATGCGCGCCATCCACACCGTCAAGGAGTGGCTCGACGTGAAAGACATGTACCAGTCCGCCGAGATCGCCCTCGAAGTCCTCAAGCTCAACGGCGAGCTCGCCCTCCAGCAGCAGCAACAGCAGGGCGCGAACGCCTGACCGGCTGCTAGCAACCGAAGATTCATCCGAGGGCGCGCCGACTTTGATCGAACGTCGGCGCGCCTTTCTCGTCCGACGCGTCCATCCGCCCGACGTGGCGGCAGCTCGTGCGAGTGCGTGTTGACTTCCCACAGCGGTCGCGTTAGAAGTTGGCCGCTCGACCCCAGTTTCAGCAGCGCGTGACACCTGCCAGAACGTGCCGACACAGTCACTCGAACGCCTGCTCGATCAGTTCGACGAGTTGAAGCGCCCGGCGGACGCGCGCGCCCGCGCCCGGCTCGCGCGGGTCTTGAAGCAACTGGAACGTCGCCGCTTCCGCGACGCCGGGTCGCTCGTCCGCTTCCACGAAATCCTGCTGTTCCTCTGCGCCTACCCGCAGGGCGCGCCGCTGCTGCGCGCGGCCGAGCGCGGCTTGAAAACTTTCTCGCGGCGCGTCGAAGAGTTGCGCGCGTCGGGCGCGGAGACTTACCAGCTCGAATACGGGGAGGTCTCCGGCATCGCGGGGACGGGGCTGTCGGCCGTCTTCGGCTACGACATCCTGCGCTGGCTCGCCCGCGCGCACCCGCGCCGCGTCCGGCTCGCGTGGGAGGGCTACGAGGAGAGCACGCCGCTCGTCGGCGTGCTCGCGCGCTTCCTGCCGCTGTTCGAGGAGGACGCTTACGTCGACGCGAAAGTCCCGTGGCGCGAGTGGCTGCGCGCGGCGCGCGGGCGCGGCGAGGGCGAGTTGCAGTGGCTCGTCCGCCGGTTCGAGTCGCTGCGCCTGACCGAGCGGGAGCGCGCCGCGCTGTTCGAGCCACTCAAGCTCTGGGTGCGCTGGGAACTCGGCGACTCGCCCGC
>DATCVD010000899.1:0-5821 GCA_036567125.1 Pyrinomonadaceae bacterium
GCGGGCCTCGCGCGCCTGCGCCGCTGGGACAGCGCGCGGCGGGTGACGATCTTCGCGGCCGTCGCGCTCGTCGCGTTCCACGTTTACGCCGCGCTGCCGCCGCACCGCAACGTCGGCATCTTCGTGGCGCTGGTCGCGACCGCGTACGGCGTCGTGCTGCTAGCCATCTCGTTCGTCAATCGAAACGGCGCGCGGGCGGCGCACGCGGCCGGCTAGAAAGTTTTGCCGAGCGTCTGCTGGAGCTTGCTGCGGTAGCGGCGCGAGAGCGTCAGTTGCGTGCCGTCGTGGAGGACGACCGTGTACTGGCCGTGGAACATCGGCTGCATCTCGCGGATGCGCTCGACGTTGACGAGCGCGGAGCGGTGGATGCGCAGGAAGCGCGACGGGTCGACGCGCGCCTCCATCGAGCCGATGGGTTCGCGCAAGAGGTAGGCCGACTTGCCGACGTGCAGGCGGACGTAGTTGCCGTAAGCCTCGATCCAATCGACCTCGTCGGCCTTCAGAAAGAAGATGCGGCCCGCGGCCTTGACGACGAAGCGTTCGAGCGGCGCTGTCGCGCTGTGCGGGCCGCCCGCCACGCTCGTCTCGCCGCACGGCGCGAGCGGCGCGGCCGTGTCGTCCTCCGAGTCTTCGAGCGTCGCGTCGCGGCGGATCTGCGTCTTGGCGCGCAGGAGCGCGCGCTCGAAGCGTTCCTCGTCGAAGGGTTTGAGCAGGTAGTCGAGCGCGCAGGCGTCGAAGGCGCGCACCGCGTACTGGTCGTAGGCGGTGAGGAAGACGACGACGGGCGTCTGCTCGGCGTCGAGCTCTTCGAGCACGTCGAAGCCGGTCTTGCCGGGCATCTGGATGTCGAGGAAGAGGAGGTCGGGCGCGCGCTCCTCGATCATCTGGACGGCGGCGAAGCCGTCGGCGCACTCGCCGACGAGTTCGATATCGCTGTCCGACGTGAGCAGCCGCCGCACGCGCTCGCGGGCGAACGGCTCGTCGTCCACGATCAGCGCGCGGATTTTATTCAACTCGCGAGCCATTCCCGTTCGCGCCCCGCGCGCCGTTCGACCTCACGCCCCCGCCGTTCGACTTCGCGCCGCCCGCGCGCATGAGGAGCGCGCCGGCGAAGCCCGCCCCGCCCGCGCCGCCGGAATAGCTCGCGCGGTTCGGTGCGTCAAAGTCCCTCGCCGCGTCGATGCCCCTCGGCTGGTCTGAGGCGGCGGCGTCGTCCGAGTGGTACGGGATCGAGATCGTCACGACGCAGCCGCCGCCCTCGGCGTTCGCCAGCTCGAACCGCTGCGCGTCGCCGTAAAGCTGCACGAGGCGCGCGCGCGTGTTGGCGAGGCCGACGCCGCTCCGGGAGCAGTCGGGCTTGGAGTAGGCGGGCAGGCCGTTGCCGTCGTCGCGGACGCGCAGGTTCAAAGTGCCGTCGTCGCGGCGCGCGCTGATCTCGATGCGGCCCGCGCCGGGCCGGGCCGAGACGCCGTGCTTGATCGCGTTCTCGACGAGCGGTTGCAGGAGCAGGTTCGGCAGGCGCGCGTCGAGGCTCGCCGGGTCGACGTCCACCTCGACCGTCAGCCGGTCGTGGAAGCGCGTCTGCTCGATCTCAAGGTATTTCTGTAAGAACTCCAACTCCTCCTTCAGCGACACTTCCTCGACGCCCTGATTGTCGAGCGTCAGGCGCAGCAGGTCGCCCAATCTAGCGACCATGCGGTCGGCCGCGCGCGCGTCGCGGTGGACGAGCGCCGAGATCGTGTTCAGGGTGTTGAAGAGGAAGTGCGGGTGGAGCTGCATCTTCAGGGCCTGAAGCTGCGCGCGCGAGAGCTGGGTTTCGAGCTGCGCGGCGCGCAGTTCGTTGCGCCGGTTGCGGCGGTAGAACTCGAAGGCGTGGCTGACGCCGGTGATGACCCAGTAGGTCAGAAACGCCATGTGGAATTTCTTGGTGAAGTAGTACCACGCCGACAGCTGGAAGCTCATCTGCTTGCCGGGGTGGTGCGCCCACACGGTCAGCTGCTCGACGAACGACATCAGCAGCAGGTGCGACGAGGCGAAGCACAGCCCGAGCAGGAGGTGCGCGGCGAGCGGCCGCCGCCAGTTGTCGCGGTCGATGAAGAAGGGGCGGCCCGCGAGGAGGATGAGCGGCGTGAGCGCGGCCCACGCCCAGTACTCGGTGAGCGCCCACGTGACGGCGTTCGCCCACGGGGTCGGGTAGCCGTTGGCGTTGTTGCCGACGTACCACTGGCTGGCGAACATCAGCGCGACGAGCGTCCAGCAGCCCGTGATCAGCAGCCATTTCAGCCAGCGTCTCTCGTAGAGCATCAGTCTATCTTAACAAAAGGCCGTGAATCGTGAATCGTAAATCGTGAATCATGGATGGAGCAGAAGCGGGTTCTTCCATTCACGATTCACGATTCACGATTCACGATGTTTTATCCCCGCGTCGCCGCGCGGTTCTTGCACGGGCGCGCGGGCGCGCTCCTCGTGCCGACGCGGCGCAGGCGGGCCGTGAAGTTCTCGCCCGAAGTGATCATGCCGTAGCCGGAGCGCGAGAGTTGGCGCGAGACCTCGGAGGTCAACTGCCGCAGGTCGCCGGCCGTCTCGTGCATCTTGTGTGACACCGCGACGCCGACCAGCACCGCCAGCAGCGCCACGAACGCGTGATTGTAGAACTTCCGCATCGCCGTCACCTCTTGCTTCCCCGGAGCGGCCCCCCGCCCTCTTGTTTACCAAACGAACCCGCCTGCCCGAACTTTAACGCCCGCCGGAGGGCGGCGACTCGAAGGTCGAGACGTTCGCCACGCGAACCCAGCGCCCGTCCCGCTTCTCGTAGGTCATGATCCCCGCGTAGACGAACTTCTCCTCCCGCTCCGCGCCCGCGGCGTCCCGCTGCACCCGCCGCACTTTGATCCGCGTGATCATCCACGCCATCGTCGCGTCCTTCGAGACCCGTATGATCGGCTCTTCGAGGTCGTCCCACTCGTAATACTTCGCCCCGCGGAAATACTCCGCGAACATCTTCCGCCCCTCGGCCTTGCCCGACCTGCTGATCCTGCCCCGGCTGACCGAGATCATCTCTTCGGGCGAATTCTCCAACAGCAACTCGGCGTCCGTCTTGAAGTGCGCCTCGCGGGCCGACTTGTGGAGGCGCAACAACTCCGCCTTCTCTCTGTCCAGATTAGCCGCCGGCTGTGCGCCGGCGCTGGCCGCGCACGCGACGAAGATCAGGGTCATTCCCAACAGCTTCACGAGTAATCCTCCACGGCCGCAAAGATAGGACACAACGCGCTCGCGGCCGACGAAAATGTGATAAACGACAGTCCCGCGGTGACGAGCGGCGCGCGCCGCGTGACGAATGGCAGAAGGAAGCAGGAGCTAGGAGTTAGGATTTAGGATTCAGGGGTTAGGAGACAGAATGGTCGGGGCAGCCTGCTTTTTACTCTGGTTACTGAATCCTAGCTCCTAGCTCCTAACTCCTAACTCCTAACCCCTCCTTCCTCCCTCATTTACAACGTCCAGAGCGAGAGGTTCGATTCGTCCTTGATGAGAATCCGGTTGCCGAACAGGACGGGGTGCGACCACGTCGGGCTGCTCGCCACCTCGTAACGCCTGACCGACTCGAACCCGGCCGGGCTGTTGCGCGCGACAATGAGCTTCGCGTCGTTGGTCAGGATCAGGAGGCTGTCGCCCGCGCTGAGCATGGTGGCCGTCTCGCCCTCGCGCCCCTCGGTGGCCCAGAGTTTCCGCCCGTCGGCCGCGTCGAGGCAGAAGTACTGCCCCTTGTTCTTCGCCGACATCCCGAACAAAAGGTTCCCGGCGACGACCGGCGTCGCCATGTAGCTGAAGACCTCCTTCTGCTCCCACGCCTGCTCGGCCCGCCACGAGTCGCCCTGTTTGTCGACCCGCACGGCGACCGTCCCCATCGGGTTGCCGGACAGGATCACCAGCCCCTTGTGAACGACGGGCGTGACGACCGGGTCCCACTGCGAGCGGAAGGGGAACTGCCAGAGCACCTTGCCGCTTTCGGGTGCGAGGCCGACGAGGTCGCGGCCCGACCAGAAAAGTATCTGCCGCGCGCCGCCGATCTGGGCGAGGACGGGCGACGAATAGCCGAGGCCGAGTTCGGGGTGCAGGTTCGCCGCGCCCCACTCCCAGCGCACCGCGCCGGTGGCCGTGTCGAAGGCCGTCAGCTTGCTGTGCGTGCTGCCGCCGACGGGCGCGACGAGCAGGTCGCCCGCGACGAGCGGCGAGATCGCCATGCCGAAGACCGGGTAGGCCTCCTTCATGCCGCCCTTCGGCTCCTTGCGCCAGCGCAGCCGGCCCGTGGCCGCGTCGTAGGCCGAGATGACGCCGGTGACGCCGACCGTGTAGAGACTCCCGCCGTGGTAGGCGGGCGTCGCCTTCGGCCCCTTGCTCAACTCCCGCTCGATCTCCTGCGGGACGTAGCTGGCGACGGGGTAGCCGTCCTGCCACACCTGCTTCCCGTCGCCCAAATTCAGCGCCGAGATCGTTTCGCGCTTGCCGTCGTTGGCGAGCAGGTAAATCCGGTCGCCGGCCGTCACGGGCGAGGCCGCGCCGTAGCCGACGGGGACGCGCCACTTGAGCGTCAGCTTTTCGGGCCACCGCTTCGGCGTCTTGAACGCGGCGGCCGAGCCGTCGCGGCCGGGGCCGCGCCACTGCGGCCAGTCCTGCGCGACCGAAGGCGCGACGGTTGCGACGCCCACGAGCAGCGCCGCGGCCGCTCGCCTGAAAGTGCGTGTGAACATCGGGCGAAACTCCTTCTCTCGTGAAGGCGGGAAACTGGCGGACACGCGGCGCGTTTATCACACGCCCGTGCGGCGCGTTTATAAGGCCGTAGCCCGCCCCTGCGGGCCGGGTTTGTGACGAGCGACGCCCGATTCGTGACGAGCGGCGCGCGCCGCGTGACGAGCGGCGGCGGGCGGCGGCCGGGCGGCGGCCGGAAAGTTTTGCTAAAAACGCGGGAAAGCGTCAGAATCCTGCGCCAACAAGCGATTTCCTGAATTCCGGGGTCGGCCGCCGGGGCGAAAAAAATCTGCTGTACCGTTAATAAACACGAGAGAGGCGCGTTTTATGGACGGAGACGACGTGAAGGAGAACGACGTGCCAGCCACAGCAACGACCGCCGCCAAGCACCTCAGGGCCGTCCCCGCGCCGACGAAAACGGCGGCGGCGGGCGAGCTTGAGGGCCTCTTCCGCGAGCACAGCGAACAGATTTACCGCACGGCCTACCGCATCACGGGAAGCCCGGTGGACGCCGAAGACGTGCTCCAGACCATTTTCCTCCGCCTCGCTTCGAGCAAAGAGCAACGCGACCTGTCGCCGTCGCCCGGCAGCTACCTGCACCGGGCGGCCGTCAACGCCGCGCTCGATCTGATGCGGGGCCGCACGCGCGCTCGCTCAGTCTCCATCGAGTCGGTTGAGCCCACGCGGGAGTTCACAAGTTCCGATCCGAACCCGGAGGAAGCGCACGCGGAGAACCAACTGCGCGCGCGAGTCCGGGAGGCGGTCGCACGGCTCGGGGGGCGGGCCGCAGCCACGTTCGCGCTCAGGTACTTCGAGGGCTACGACAACCGCGAGATCGCCGAGCTGCTCGGCACCTCGCAGATGGTCGTCGCAGTCACCTTGCACCGGGCGCGCACGCGCCTCAAGAAAGAGATCGGGGAGTATTTGGAGAGAGGGTAATCATGAAGCGTAATAACCAAGACATCGACCAGATTCTCGACAACGTCGCGGCGGGCATCCGCGACGAGCAGATCGACCGCGGCGCGGTCACCGCGGCCACCTCGCGCGTCTGGGCGCGCGTCGCCGAGGCGTCCGG
>DATCVD010000900.1:0-4333 GCA_036567125.1 Pyrinomonadaceae bacterium
GGTCGGCGGCGAGGCGCGGCAGGTGCGCGTCGCGCGCGTCTCGGAGCTGCCCGTCGGCCAGACCGTCAACGTGACGGGCACGCTGGCCGCGCAGGATCAGGCCACGGTCGGCGTCAAGGTGCCGGGCCGGGTGCGCTCCATCGCCGTCGATCTCGGCAGCCCCGTCCGCAAGGGTCAGGTGATCGCGCAGATCGATCCGCAGGACTATCAACTGCGCGTGCAGCAGGCCGAGGCCGGGCTGGGTCAGGCGCGCGCGCGCTTGGGCCTCGCGCCGAGCGGCGGCGACGAGCGCGTCAACCTCGAAGAGACCGGCGCGGTCAGGCAGGCGCGCGCCCTGATGGACGAGGCGCGCAAGAACCGCGAGCGCGCCGTCACGCTCGTGGAGCAGGGCATCATCGCGCGCTCCGAGTTCGACACGGCCGACGCGGCCTACAAGGTCGCCGTCTCGCGCTATCAGGACGCCGTGGAAGAGATCCGCAACCGGCAGGCGCTGCTCGCGCAGCGCCGCACGGAACTCGCGCTCGCGCGCCAGCAACTCGCGGACACGGTGGTCGTCGCCCCGTTCGACGGCGTCGTCGAGGAGCGGCTCTCAAGCGTCGGCGAGTACCTCGCGGCGGGCCAGAACTTAGTCCGCATCGTGCGCGTGAACCCGCTGCGCTTCCGCGGCGAGGTGCCGGAGCGCGACGCGCCGAGCGTGCGCGCCGGGCAGGCCGTGCGCGTCACGGTCGACGGCGCGGCGCGCAACTACGCGGGCCGCATCGTGCGCCTCAGCCCGTCGATCACGGAGCAGAACCGCATCCTGATCGTCGAGGCCGAGGTCTCGAACGACGGCACGCTCAGGCCTGGCGCGTTCGCGCGCGCCGACATCGTCACGAGCGACGCCTCGATGGCCTCGGTCGTCCCGGCGTCGTCCGTCGTCACCTTCGCGGGCATCGAGAAGGTGATTCTGGTCAAGGACGGCAAGGCGCAGGAGAAGCCGATCACGACGGGCCGCCGCATCAACGACGAGTGGACGGAGGTGCTGGCCGGCGTCAACGTCGGTGACCCGGTCGTCGTCAACCCCGGCAACCTGCAATCGGGCCAGGCCGTACAGGTGATCGAGTAAAGTTTTATGCAGAAGCTCGCGGAGATTTGCATCAGGCGGCCGGTGTTCGCGGCGATGATCGTGCTGTCGCTCGTCGTCGTCGGGGCGTCGAGCTACTTCCGGCTCGGCGTGGATCGCTTCCCGTCGGTCGATCTGCCGACGGTGAGCGTGCGCGTGGCGCTGCCGGGGGCGTCGGCCGAGGAGATCGAGTCGGAGGTCACGCAGCGGCTCGAAGAGGTCGTCAACACGGTCGAGGGCGTCGATCAGTTGCGCTCGATTTCGAGTCAGGGCCAGTCGTTCGTCTTCGCCACCTTCAAGCTAGACCGCGACATCGAGACCGCCGCGCAGGACGTGCGCGACCGCGTCTCGACCGTCGTCCGCCAACTGCCGGAGGACGCCCTCCCGCCGGTCGTCTCGAAGTTCAACAACGACAGCGCGCCGGTGATGTCGGTCTCGCTCACGGCCGACCGCTCGGTCAGGGAGCTGACGGAGCTGGCCGACAAGATCGTCAAGGTGCAGCTTGAGCGCGCGGGCGGCGTCGGCGAGGTCTTCGTCGTCGGCGGCCTCGACCGCGCGATCAACGTCTGGATCGACTCCGAAAGGCTCGCCGCCTACAAGATTCCGATCACGCAGGTGCGCCAAGCCTTACAGCGGCAGAACGCGGACGTGCCGGGCGGCCTCGTTGACGCCGGACGCCGCGAGATGAATATCCGCACGCTCGGCCGCTACGTGAACCCGCGCGACTTCAACGAGCTGGTCGTCGCCAACGTCAACGGCGCGGCCGTCCGCCTCAAAGACGTGGGGCGCGCCGAGGACGCGACGAAGGAGCAGCGGTCGCTCTCGCGCTTAAACGGCGTGCCGACCGTCAGCCTCGAAGTCCGCCGGCAGTCGGGCGCGAACACGATCGAGGTCATCAACAACGTCAAGGCGGAGCTGGCCCGCGTCGCGCCACAGCTCCCCGCGGACGTGAAGCTGGAGGTCATCCGCGACCAGTCGCGCTACATCGACGCGGCGCTGCACGAGATTCAGCTGCACCTGGTGCTGGGCAGCATCCTCGCGTGCCTCGTCGTGCTCGCCTTCATGCGCTCGTGGCGCTCGACGATCATCGCGGGCGTCGCCATCCCGTGCTCGGTCGTCGCCACGTTCGGGATGATGCGCGCGCTCGACTTCACGCTGAACTCGGTGACGATGCTCGCGCTCGTGCTGATGGTCGGCATCGTGATCGACGACGCCATCGTCGTGCTCGAAAACATCTTCCGCTTCGTCGAGGAGAAGAAGATGCGGCCGATGCAGGCCGCGCGCGAGGCGACGGCCGACATCGGCTTGGCGGTTCTGGCGACGACCTTCTCGCTCGTCGTCATCTTCCTGCCCGTCTCGTTCATGTCGTCGATCTCGGGCCGCTTCCTCTACCAGTTCGGCATCACGGCGGCGGTCGCCATCCTCGTCTCGCTCGTCGTCTCGTTCACGCTCACCCCGATGATGAGCGCGCGGCTGCTGCGCGCCGACGACGCCGGCAAGGGGCACGCCGCGCACGGCGAGGACGGCTCGCGCAAAGGCTTCTACGGCTACGTCGAGCGCGGCTACCTGTGGCTGCTCGCGCTCGCGCTGCGCTGGCGCGTCGCGGTCGCCCTCGTCGTCGTCGCCGTCATCCTCGCGAGCGTGCCGCTCTACCGGATGGTCAAGCAGGAGTACATCCCGACCGACGTTGACGAGGCCGAGTTCGACGTGAGCGTCAACGCGCCCGAGGGCACGAGCCTCGCCGTGATGGACGAGGCGATGCGCGCGATTGAGAAGGACATCGCCGCGACGCCGGGCGTCCGCCTCGTCTTGGCGAACGTCGGCGGCTCGTTCCTCGGCGGCGTCAATCAGGGCGGGGCCTACGTGCGCATCGCGCCGCACGAGGAGCGCACGCTCTCGTTCACCCGCTTCTTCAAGGCGCTCTTCCGCGGCCGCCCGCAGGACGCATTCAAAGGCAACTACACGCAGCGCGACGTGATGCAGGAACTCCGGCGCAGGCTTCGCAAGTACGCGCCGCTGCGCGCGGGCGTGCGCAACGCGCCGTCGTTCAACATCGGCGGCGGCAACAACGACGTCGACTTCGTCATCCGCGGGCCGGAGCTTCAGGCGCTCGCCGGCTACGCCGAGCAGCTGCGCGACCGCTCGACGGAGTTGGGCCTCGTCGACGCCGACACCTCCCTGAAGCTCGACAAGCCGGAGCTGCGCGTCTCGATTGACCGGCAGCGCGCGGCCGATCTCGGCGTCGACGCCTCGGACATCGCGACGAGCGTGCGCCTGATGGTCGGCGGCGATCAGGAGGTGACGCGCTACCACGACCCGCAGGTCAACGAAAGTTACGACGTGCAGTTGCGCCTGACCGAGGGCGACCGGGGCGACAAGAACTCGATCTCGCGCCTGCTCGTCCCCTCGACGCGCGGCGGGCTGGTGAGCCTGAGCAACCTCGTCTCGATCAAGGAAGAAATCAGCCCCTCGCGCATCGACCGGCTCGACCGCCAGCGGCAGATATCCTTGCGCGCCAACGTCGCGCCCGGCTACGCGCTGGCCGACCGCATCGAGGCGCTGCGCGCGGCCACCCGCGAGCTGAACATGCCGGCGACCTACACGACCACCGTGTCGGGCCGCGCGCGCGAGCTGGAGCGCACGTTCTACGAGTTCATCTGGGCGTTCCTGCTCTCCATCGCGTTCATGTACATCATTCTGGCGGCGCAGTTCGAGTCGCTGATCCACCCGGTCACGATCCTCCTGAGCCTGCCGCTCGCCGTCCCGTTCGCCCTCTTCTCGCAGTGGGTCACGGCCGACACGCTGAACCTCTACTCGGCGCTCGGCGTGCTCGTGCTGTTCGGCATCGTCAAGAAGAACTCGATCCTGCAGATCGACCACACCAACAACCTGCGCGCCGAGGGGCACGAGCGCGGCGAGGCGATCATGCTCGCCAACCGCGACCGCCTGCGGCCGATCCTGATGACGACGCTCGCGCTCGTGGCCGGCATGCTGCCGCTCGCGCTCGGCACGGGGCCGGGTGCCGAAGAGCGCCGCTCCATCGCCGTCGTCGTCATCGGCGGCCAGACCCTCTCGCTCCTGCTCACGCTCATCGCCACGCCGGTCGCCTACACGATCTTCGACGACATGTTCTCGCGCGAGTCGTGGAAGAACGCGGGCGCGCGCGTGCGCTCGATCATGCGCCGCCGGAAGCGCGAGGAGGCGCGGGAGGCGGACGCGCCCGAGCCGCCC